>JBDRQG010000313.1:0-20725 GCA_043826475.1 bacterium | reverse complement strand
CATCAAAAGAGCAATCTGCGACATCGGCGCCAAATCACCACAAGCTCCTACCGAACCCTTCTGACATACAAATGGGGTCACCCCTTTATTGAGCATTTCAACCAATGTCTGAGTAACTTCCAGGCGAACGCCGGAGTTGCCATGGGCATGGACATTGATTCTGCCAGCCATCGCACCTCTAACATATTCTATAGGAGCCGGATCACCAATCCCGGCTGAATGGTTATATATCAGATATTTTTGAAAATCCTTTACCTGGTCATCATTAAGAACAACTTCGGAAAATTCACCGATCCCGGTATTGACGCCGTACATGATCTCTTTAGCTTCGATTTTCCTCTCCAGCATCGCCCGGCATTTTTTCATTCTTTCCAGGGCATCGAGGGCAAGTTCGACAGGAACATTGTTACGGGCTATATCGACTATCTTTTCTATTGTCAATCCGGAACCGCTTAATATTATAGACATTTTTTCTCCTCAGATAATTTATTCATTGATCAAAAATATATCGTTAATAGCCGTTGTCAAATGAATTTGAATTAGTATTATTAGCTAATGAAACAGGATAATGAAATTTGCGAGTATTTAAGGCAGCAGATCTTTGTAGCCTTTGATACCGAAACAACCGGATTATGGGCTCCTTCTAACAGGATTGTCGAAATCGGGGCGGTAAAATTTCGTCCGGGCGATAAAAAATCTGAAAAATTTCAAACTCTTGTAAATCCGCAAAAACCTATCCCCCCTGAAGTAATCAAGATCCATCATATTACCGATGCTGATGTTGCCGATGCTCCTTTGGCCAAAGAGGTTATGGAAGACTTTATCGATTTTTGCGGGAATGATTCGATTCTGATCGCCCACAATGCCCCTTTTGATATTTCATTCGTAGGCTGCGAACTGGATCGTTATGAAATGAAATTCGGTGAAAATATTGTCATCGATACAACGGATATTTTCAGAAGATATTATCCGTCACTGGCATCTTATTCACTTTTATCATTGGCTCAGCATTTTTCAATAGTGGATATACAATCCCACCGGGCTTTGGCTGATGCGGTTATCGTTCAGAGATTGTTTGAAATTGCCGCTCCAAAATTGGGAAACATTAAACAGCAATCAGATTTGGATCATATCCTTTCAACTTATAAAATGGATGACTGGCGGGCTCGTAACGCAACCCTTCCCGATCAATATGCCGACCTTAACAGAGCCCTGGATCAGAAACAACGAATCAGCATTATATACGCCACCCCTTCCAACGAGCCAACCTCAAGAGTTATCCAGCCTCGGAATTTTTATCAACTTGGTCAGGTTTATTATATCATGGCTTATTGCGAACGTGTCAATGACGAACGAACTTTCAGATTGGACAGGATAAGAGAGTATAAAGTTTTGGAGTAATTTAGTTTTACATATTGAAAGGGTGGCCAATAGCTTGGGGAGTGTTGAAAAGCTTTGTATCTTAAAAATGCATAGCTCAGTCTTTTAATCGGGCGACATAAAGCCGCCCTCTAAGCGGGTTTACAAAATTATCGCGTAGCGACGGGGCTTGTCTCCGTCGTTATTATTTGTTATAGAAGGTTTTTTAACACTTCCCTTGCTATGGGATCTTAAAAAATGTATATTATCATATTTCCCACAGCAGGCTGTGGCTACCAGGAAATATTCTTAAGGCAAATTAGAGATGTAGTATGAATATGAAAAAAGTAAAGAGAAAGCATTTTACTAAACGTATTATTCTTTCAATAATTGCTGTAGTAATTTTGGTCTTATCACTGATTCCTTACACTTCTGTAGTCTGCCCAGCATGGGAAATACAGGTGATTGATGAATACGGAAATCCTTTTCCCAAGGCAAATATCAGTCATTATTGGCAATATTATTCTTTAGAAGATTTTGATCACGAATTAGACACGTGCACTGATGTGACAGGCAATATAACATTTCCAGAACGTACAATTTCAGCAGGTCTTCTGATGCGAATTTATGGTATTGTAAATGAAATTTTAGATCAAGGACAAAATGCGAGTATCGGACCCCACACAAATGTAATAGCAAGTGGTAAAGGCTACGATAATCATTTGTTCTATTATAATAATCAAAAAACTCCCCAAGTTATTCAACTCAAAAAGCATGCCCCATATAGTCTATTTATTTATAGAAGAAATTGTGAATAAAATTCATTTAAGTAGAATAACAAAAGATAGCAATACCTATAAAGATGAAGCACCGCTGGGTGGCTCATAGCTTGCTATGGGATCTAATATAAATGTATATTATCATGAAACCCACAACTGTGTGGTACTCGGTTATGACATATCAGGAAATAATGACTTCAATTACCACTTGACTAACGAGACTATCTCATCCATATTATAATATTGAAGAATCATTTTATAAGATGTGATAATTATGATTGTGCTATCTTAGAGTTACAAAATAATTCAGCACAATATCTTAATATCTTTATGATTTAACCAATATGTCGATTGAGAGGAGGTAAATTTTAGTAATTACACCAGGAGTAAAATGTAATTACACAATATCATTAGCATAAAAGTGATTTCCTTGAGATATATTTTTTCGCTAATGATGACAAACAAATTAAGGAGAATTTACCGATGAAATTATTAAGAAAAAACCATCTTTTTGTCATCCTTATCGGGTTGTTTGCAATCATAATCTTTGCGGCATCTCCGAATTCTCAAACACAAAATAAGGTTGTGTCCAGCTACGGTCCAATTAATCAGGATATGACCTTTGAGCAAATCAAAGCCGCAAGGATGGCGGTTAAAGCTCAACGCGCCCAGGAGCATATGGATATGCTCAACAACCGCTATGCCTTGTCTTTAGCGGAGAGTTCAGGAACTATGTCGGGTGGTAAAGCAATTCCCAAGGGACCTACGGCAAAATTGCAGGGGGTTAATTGGGAGGATTTGGGTAAGATGAAACCGGCTAAAATTAAGGAAGATGGACTTTTTCCGTACAAACCTCTTCCGTTTGCCGATCATGCCGAAGGGGGAATGCTCTTTCCCAATATGATCACTAAAGATCTCCCCCGTCTGGTTCGATTTGATCTTGATTTTGATCTCCCGGAACATGTTTTACCTGATCCTGCCCCGGGAATCTTTCTAACCACCCGCCCAGATCTTGGTGATGTTTCGCAGGGAAAACTAATCACGATTGATAATTATTATGAGATATTCAATGGACTTTTGAATCCCAAACAACTTGAAGGTTTACGTCTTCTTGTCACTCAATTTCCTCAGCAGCAATTTAACGCCACAGAGGATCGCCGTACTGACAGACCAAGTCTTGGTGTGACATGTTTTGATTGCCACGCCAATGGTCATACGAATGGAGCAAATCATCTTGTGGGTGACATCAGACCCCAGGAGTTCAGACACCGGATAGAAACTCCAACTCTTCGTGGAGTAAATATTCAAAGGCTGTTTGGCTCTCAAAGAGCTCTGAAAACAGTTGAGGATTTCACCGAATTTGAGCAGAGAGCTGCCTATTTTGATGGTGACATTTGTATGGCCGCCAAGAAGGGTGTCAATGTCCTGGAGAGAGGATCACAGGTACACTTTATGGCCGAGTTCCTCGCATTACTCGATTTCCCGCCAACACCTAAACTCAACATCTATGGAAAACTGGATTCTGCTATGGCGAGTGAGTCGGAACTGCGTGGAGAGAAACTCTTTAACGGTAAGGCTCAATGTGCCTACTGCCATCCAGCCCCGTATTATACCGACAACCTTATGCACGATTTGCAAGCTGAACGTTTTTATAAAAAAGAGATTGTTAACGGGATGACGATGGCTCATGACGGTAAAATTAAGACATTCCCTCTCAGAGGGATCAAGGATTCCCCGCCGTACCTGCATGATGGCCGTTGTTTCACTTTAGAAGATATTGTAGAATATTTCAATCTCGTACAGCAACTTGATCTGACTTCACAGGAAAAGAAAGATATTGTTGCATTTATGCTGTGTTTGTAAAAGATATAAGCCTATAAAAAATTAAACCAGATGAATAGATATGTGTGTCGGAAGAATTAACTTTCGGCACACTGTCTATTTTAGTAGATAAGTATTGCAAATTGTAATGTTATTACTATTTTGAACCCTTTTTTGCCATAAAATTATAGACCCAGGCGAAAATTACGCCGCCGACATAACCATCTATTAAACCCCAGATCAATCCGATAAAACTACCAATCGGTGTGACGCTATAACCACGATAGACATACATTATCGGTAAATTTACAACTCCAGAGCCATCGAAAAAAATTACCCACCAGGTGATACAAAAGAGTCCGATCCCGATAAACAATCCCCAGGTTATTCCCATCGCATTTACATTTAATTTCATGATTAACCTCATTTATTAAATTATACTTGTCGAAAGTCATCCGCCCAGGCGGATTCGACCTACTTTACAATCTCTAAAACCTTATGGGAAACTTATGATGAAAAAACTATACGAAAAACCCACAAGGTGGGTTATATTATTCTGAAATAATCAACCAGGGTGCATCGGCGCGGGCGGGTGAAGGTGGAGGCTTTGGTCAGCCCTTCCCCGGTTGTTCCGGCAATCGATACGGTGCAGAATCCCTCGCCATTATAACCGAGACCGGCCATGTTGGGGCCGTTTTTGACAAAAATGTTGGCCCGGCAGAGTTGAGCCATATTGGAAAGATTTACGATTGATGTTGAGTGCATTACAAAGGTATGCTTGAACTGATGCTCGACGATGACCGCCTTCTCCATTGCCTCTTCGACCGTTTTACAACGAACAAAAGGAATAACCGGCATAAGCTGCTCAGCCATTACCAACGGATGATCCCATGGAGCCTCAAAAAAGACAATTTTTGTACCGGGAGGGGGTTTAATATTAACCTGCTGCAAAATCTCTTCAGGAGACTTGCCGACAAAGTTACGGTTTATCGCTACATGGCGGTATCCCTGGCCATCAGGATCGGATGCGACCAGAATTTTTGTCAATTTGTCAATAGCGATACCTTCGAGTTCGTAGGCACCATTGGCAATCATCTCTCTTTTCAGGCGATGGGCCACTTTATCGACAACAAAGATCTCTTTTTCATCGGTGCAAAGAATATTATTATCAAACGAAGCCCCTTCAACAATATCCCTACCTGCTTTTTGAATGATAGCGGTATCATCAACAATTACCGGAGGATTGCCAGGCCCGGCACAAATAGCCCGCTTACCGCTGCTCATCGCCTCTTTAACCACGGCTCCACCGCCAGTGACAATAATAAGATCAATATTCTTATGTCTCATTAACGCTTTAGCCGATTCAATAGTCGGTGTTGTAATACAAGTGACCAAATTAGGTGGACCGCCAGCTTCAACAATGGCATCATGCACAAGCTTAGCCATTTCCGAGGAAACATTTTTTGCAGACGGATGCGGATTAAAGACAACACTATTACCGGCTGAAATTATTGAGATAGCATTGTTCAATACTGTCGAGGGCGGATTGGTTGACGGCGTCACACTTCCCACCACTCCCCAGGGAGCCGGTTCAACAAGAGTCAAACCATTATCACCGGTAAAAGCCTCCGGCCTTAGATCCTCCGGGCCGGGAGTTTTACGGGCACATAGAAGAATCTTATTCATCTTGTCCGGCATTTTCCCCAGTCCGGTTTCAGTTACTGCCATCCGGCCTAATCTTTCAGCATTGGCGATGGCATGCTTGCGGATATTCTCAACTATCCGATGCCTTGCTTCCATTGAAATATCTAAAAATCGTCGTTGAGCAAAACGAGCCGCGTCAACAGCTTCATCCAAATCAGTAAACCAGCAAGAAGAAGCATTGCTTCCCATAATTGCAGGACTTACTCTATCAGAGATATTCTTTGAGATCTCAGCAACAGAAGGCTTACCATTACCTGTATTAACAGATTTATTATTCAGCTCGTTTAATACAAGCTGAGCGATCTCCTCCACAGAGGGATTTTGAATGAATTCAGACATGATAAAAAAAGACGGGAGTTTTACTTCCCGTCATTTTAATTATTTCTCTTCGGACAGACCAGTTGGAAATACATCGTGAACGTTAGAATGCGGTCTCGGAATAACATGGACCGAAACCAGTTCACCGATTTTTTGTGCTGCGGCCGCACCGGCTTCTGTGGCTGCTTTGCAAGCTGCAACATCACCACGAACCAGGGCAGTAACAAGTCCACCGCCAATTTTTTCATATGCAACCAAAGTAACTTTGGCTGCTTTAACCATTGCATCCGATGCTTCAATTAAAGCTACTAATCCTCTGGTCTCTATCAATCCAAGAGCTTCCATAAATGCTCCTCGGCTGTTTGCCGTTATAAATTACAATTTTTGTGTATTTTATCAGTGAAATTGAATAAAGTCAACCAAAAATCTTTCTTCTTCTTAATATCAAAAGTAACGGTATTCCAATAACATAGCAGGAGACTATTTGTCCTATTCCTATCATTTGGACGCAAAACCAGAATCCGACCCCTATTATGGGAGCAAGATAGGCTGAAACACCAATCGCATTTAGAATAACCGGGGGTAAAGGAGCCAGTATCAACAGCATTGCTGTTTTCACATTTTTTATAGTACTAATCCAATAGGTTATAAATGCAGCAATAAGGGTAATTAATGGGCCTATCAGTATATCCATCCAGCCCATTCCCCCTAAAATATTGGCCAGTAGGCAGCCAATATACAAACCGGGAATAGCTGCCGGAGTTAAAAAAGGAATAAGAGTCAAAGCCTCAGCGATTCTGACCTGGTATACTCCATAGGAAATCGGTTGAAAAACAAGACTTAGTACGGCATATACGGCCGCAATCAATCCAGCTATAGATAAATCTTTAATTGTAAATTTCCGCACACCTTAAGGAAGCATTCTAAGATCATTTTAGCAATAAAAATCAAGGGACATATTTCTTTACGAGGTCTCCCCCAATTTCAGCCAGAGCTTCCCGCAGTTCAATCGGTTCGATAACTTCGGCCTCATCCCCAAAGCCAAGAATCCATCGTTGAATCTCTTCCAAACCACGTGTAGTGATCCTATAAATTACTTTTCCTTCATCCGTCTTCTCAACCAGTTCATTGGCATGATGAGTGCTAGAGAGAATAATATTAGCCGCTTTGCCATTGAATTCAATGACGATTTCAACCGGCCTGCCACTGTAAACCTGCCAACTGCCCTCGAAATACGTTTCAGGGTTGATGCCGCTTTTCCTCATAAATTTTTCATCAAGCAGCTTTATATTTTTTACCCGATCGACTCTGAAGGTTCTGAACTCATCCCTTTTCCGGCACCAGGCGACAAAATAAAAAGCTTTCCCCTTAAAAATAATAAAATAAGGTTCGACAATTCTAACCGACCGACCGGAATTGATTGATTCGTACTCTATCTCCAGACACTGCCAATTGCTGACCCCCTCCTCGATTATGGCATAATAATCTTCGTCGTTGGCCCGGTCTACAGTTGTCGGGATATCAATATGAGTTGCTGTGGTCGATATCTTCTTTTCTTTTTTGACTGTTTCAGATAATCCGGCATCGATTTTAGCCTGAATCTGATTAATTAATTTTGAATACTTATCAGTAGCTTTAAGAGGGGTCGATTCCAGCGCCATACGCAGGCAGCAGTACTCATCAAAATCAAAATTAAAAGGCGGGAGAAAATTATCCGAGGCTAGTTTATAGCCATTGTCATAATAGATCGGAACATTCGCTTCAGATAAAGCAATCATGTCGCGATAAATTGATCTTTCGGTAACTCCGCACTCTTCAGCCAATTTCGCCGCATTTAAATTCTTGCGGGAGCGAAGAAGATTCAGAATAAAAAGCAACCGATCATATTTTGCCATACCCATAATTCATATACCTCAGAATTATTTAATATAATCAATAATATAATACAATACAATATAGGGATGCTCCTATATCCTAAATAATCTAAACAAACCACACCCTAAGATCGACAAGCTATCCCCATACATATCTGCATGTTATGCTAATAAGTTAAAACGGCATCCCCTTTGCAATGACTTCAGTTGAGAAGATGAAACAACCCTGAAACTTTGGGGGACTATATGTCTCAAAGAAACAGGAAAAAATTACAGAATAATTCAGATTCATTTATTGATTCATTTCTGTTTAAATTTTCCTCTAAATTGTTGTTTGGAATTGTCATTGTAGTAACATTCCTGACTATAGCTCAATGTACTATCAAAAAGCCGGAATCTCCCACCTGGGAAACTCAGTTTGTCGTGCCGGTAATAAATCGCACTTATTACATGGAAGAGATTATCGATAAGATTGGGAATGATAATTTACAAATCGATGATTCCGGTAATGTGGTTTTCAGTATTACCGAAGATCTTGACACGGTAAATATTGATCCGGATAATCTTGCTACCGATGATATCTCTTATTCGGTTAACAAAGAACTTGGACCGGTTGATATTGATCCGCCCACAGTTGCTCCGGTATCATTAAGTCTGGTTAGTTTATCCGGCTTATCAATACCTTTGCCCGGTGATTCGGCTGTTATCCCGGATACAACTTTTGATGTTTCGAGCAATATGCCGACAATTACGACATTTTCAACGGCAACTTTTTCACAGGGGTATGTAAATGTGATTATTGCCAATGCCCTGGGAATTACGCTTGATAATATTACCATTGATCTGGTGAATTCCTCAACAATGGAAGTGATCTCAAGCGGAACACATTCTTCTCCCCTGCCCACAGCCACTTCGACCTCTATACCAATTGATTTGGTGGGAACAACCGTTCCCAACGGAATAGACGTTGTAGCGACATACCATACAGCTGGCGGTATTGTTGGAAATTATTCCTCTCGATACATCAATACAGGAATTGAATTTAGTGATACACTCCAGGTAGTCTCTGCCACTACCCGTATCCCGGCCTTTAACAGGTCTGAGACAGCCACGGTTGAGCTTGCTGAAGACGATCGTATAGACAGCGCCAGTATCTCTTCAGGATTATTGACTCTTACTATTACCAATGCTACTGATATTGATGCTGATCTTACTATAACCGTTCCGGATATATTAACAGCCCAGGGATATGAATTAACTCTTGAAACAGCACTTGATGCTAATAATACAGTAATAATAAATACCAATTTGGCCGGGTACAGACTGGTTCCGCAGACTTCTGTGGTACCTCAGGAAATAAGTATCGAGGTATTAGCGGAAGTGTTAAATTCGGGAACAGAACAAAAAGTAATTGCTTCTACTGATTATTTTGATGTTTCCGCTGATTTATCTAATATTGAATTTGGATATGTAACGGGATTGTTCCAGACTGTTTCTGCTTCATTTGACGGTATTTCACAAGATATCGAACTACCCACCGGTTTTGAAAATTTTGAGCTGGTTAATGCTGTCCTCACTCTTGAAGTGGTCAACGGAATTGATCTTCCCGGTGATGTTGATATTCAGCTGAATGGCAACAATGGCAAAAACCTTTTAGTTGCAGGTGACATCAGCCCCAGAGGATTAGCCTCCAGCTATACCAGTGTTATTCAAAATACAGATGTAGCAAATTTCCTTTCACCTATTCCAACTCATATTGAAGCATCCGGAGAAGTTACCTTTGGTGATGGTGTTTATGAAGGGACAATAACTGCAAATGATTTTGTTTTTGCCAAAGTTATAATAGAATCTCCTCTTTCAGTGATCATAAATGAATCGACAATTGATGTTGATATTCAAAGTGAGACTATTGAGCAAAAAGATATTGAATTAATTACTGATCATTTTATCGAAGGTCGGTTTATATATCGTATAACCAACCATCTTCCAGTAGGAGCGCATATTAATGTCTTTATCGATCCTGATTCATTGAATCTCAATGCTGCCAACGCCCAGGTTACATTGGACTCCCTATTTATATCTGCAGCTCCTTCAGATCCGATTACAGGCCTGGTGACTGATACCTCTTCCTCGGATTATCAAACGATAATGCTTGATAGTCTTGATATTAAGGTACTCGAAAATGAAACAGTTTATATAGGTACTGAAGTTGTATTGCATGGTTCCGATGGTCTGCCGGTTACCGTAGCTGGTGATGATTTTATTAAAATTATTGGCCGCATCGAAGTAGAATATCTCTTCGACGGTGAATTTTAAAGGAGGCGGTCATGACTCATAGTATGAAAACCATATTAATAATAACCTGCGTTATATGTTTAGTCAGCAGTTTGGCTTTGGCCAATGGCCAATCCTCAGCACGAAGTGTTGCTATGGGTGGGGCTTTCACCTCGCTGGCCACAGGAGTTGAAGCCTTCCGTTATAACCCGGCTAATCTTGGTCTGCAGGAATATCAAATATCAGGAATGGAAATTGTAGGTGTGGGGGCTAATATCAGTAACAATTCCTTCAGCCTTGATGACTACAATAAATATTCAGGCGCTTTTATTACTTCTGATGACAAAGAATATATTCTGGGAAGAGTTCCCGATGAAGGCTTGTCGGTATCAGCAGATATAGAAGCTTCAGCTATTGCTTTTTCAACAGGACCATTTGCCTTTTTTACAACCGGTGTTGGGCAAGCGGAAATCAACCTGAACAAAGATCTGATCAACCTAGTAATGAACGGAAATACTTACGGCGATACTATCGAAGTAACTGGGTCATTTTCGGATGCAATCGGGTATGTTGCCGGTGGTATCAGTTATGGTCTTCCTCTTTACACTTTTGGTTCCAAACAATTAGCCGTTGGAATAACGGCAAAATACATCAGAGGAATGGGGATCGAACAAGTGACTGAACTGGAAGGTTTGACTGCTACCTATGAGACAGGTTTTGCCGGTGAAGGACATATGACCGCCAGGACAGCAACTGATGGAACAGGCTATAGTGTTGATTTCGGAGCCGCATTGCAGATAAATAACAGCTATACGGTTGGGGCGCGCATTTCCAATTTTATGAGCTCGATTACATGGTCCAAAAATACCGAAGAACACGGATACGTTTTTAGTTTTGATACAATGACGGCTGAAAATATGAGTGACGATTATGTCACTTCCGATGATTATAGCATTGATATCCCTTCATTTAAAACAAGCCTGCCGGCGGTTATGAATGTTGGTGTTGCCAATACATCGGGTAGTCTTTTATGGGCTGTAGATTGGGAACAAGGATTCCGTAGAGCAGCCGGATCATCCAAAAAACCGAGAATCTCAATGGGATTGGAGTGGACGGGTCTGTTAAAAGTATTTCCTCTTCGGACTGGATTTGCAACTGGCGGTAATAAAAATACCTCTCTCTCATTTGGGACAGGTATACATATTAACCCAATATATATTGATGTCGCAGCCGTTTCAGGGTCATCTATATCCCCTTATTCATCAAAAGGGCTTAATCTTGCTATGACGGCAGGAATACTATTTTAAAATAATTAAGCAAAGGACTGCAATAGAAGGCGCTTCCGATTTTCAGGAAGTGCCTTTTTGTTGTTTGATTACCGACATATAATATGGTGAAATCCCTATACAAATAAATATCCATCTATCATAAATCATTACAATCCTAAGCCTGAATCTACTCAACCCGTTACTATTCTTCGACATAGAACAGGCTTAGCCTGCTGGCACGGATAATGCATTAAACCTCTCAGTAACAGATTGAAACCTTGATTCCGGGGAGTTTTGGGAAAACACGGGAGGATAGATGTTCAGGTTTTTACAAAGAATATCAAACTTTGCAGTTGTAGTCAGTTGGTTATTCCTTTTCATAGCGACTACATCTTTTGCCAGTCCCCCTCATCCTGATATCAGAGATGGGGTCGCTGCTGGCAAAATTGCAGCTCCATATTTTATGGAACACCTTGCTGAAATGCATCAAAAGGGCATTTGTACCAGTGACAAATCTTTTTTTAAAAATGAATCGATAAATGGCAATGCTGCATCGGATGCTCCGGTATTGGGGGGAGAATTTAAAGCTCTCTGTATTCTGGTTAAATTCAGTGATAAGGCTTCGCAGGTAAATCCCGTATTTTTTGATTCTCTCCTTTTTGGTGTAAGCGGGAGCACGGTAAGAGCCTACTATGATGAAATTTCTTACGGTCAGCTTGATTTGGTTACTGTAAATCTTCCCTCAACAATTGGCTGGATTGAAGCCCCTCAAACTTATGCATATTATGTTAACGGCCAGAATGCAACCGGTGCTTATCCACAGAATTCTCAAAAACTCTGCGAGGATTTAATTGATGCTATAGATGCTGTTATTGATTTTTCAAACTATGATAATGACGGTGATGGCGAAATGGACTGCCTTATTATTGCCCACTCCGGACAGGGAGCAGAATATACCGGTAGTGACAATGATATTTGGTCGCATAAATGGCGCATAACGCCTCGAACCAGAGATGGTGTGAGTATTTCCAGTTATACTATCCAACCCGAATACTGGAGGAATCCCAACGATATGACAATCGGGGTTTATGCCCACGAACTGGGTCATGGATTTGGACTGGATGATTTATATGATTTAGCTGGTTCTTCACGTGGTATCGGCACCTGGGGAATTATGTCCTATGGCAGCTGGCTGGGTCCAAATAGTCTCGGAGGTTCTCCTTCTCATCCCTGTGCATTTAATCGGATAAAAATGGGCTTCGCCGAACCTGTTATTGTCGCAACCGACAGCCATGATCAGCAAATTGAACAAGTGGAGACCGGGGGCAATATCTATCGATTATGGACGGGCGGCAATATTTCAAATGAATATTTCCTTGTTGAAAACAGACAACAGGTCGGCTTTGACAGTTATATTCCCGGATCGGGACTTATGATATGGCATATTGATGAAAATATGGATGCCAATACTTTTGAATGGTGGCAGGGCGAAGACAGCACTTTTCATTATCAGGTTGCCCTGGAACAGGCTGATGGTCACTATGATCTGGAGATAAAATATAATTATGGTGACGAGGGTGATCCTTTTCCGGGGGAAAGATATAAATTCGATTTTAATGCTGTTTCCACTCCCAGTTCTAATTCATATACCAATGGGGTCTCCTATGTCATGGTTACTGATATTTCCTATTCCGACAGCATAATGCAGGCTGATTTTACAGTAGGCTTTTCTTCGACTATACCTGATCCTGAAGAACCTCCTCAGCTCCCCACTACAGTGGAGTTGATGCAAAACTACCCTAATCCTTTTAATCCCACTACTTCTATTAGTTATTCCGTTTCATCAAACAGTTTCGTTAAACTGGAAATTTATAACATCCAGGGACAAAGAATCAGAATTCTGGTAGATGAACTAAAAGAGGTCGGGACCTATGAAGTTGAATGGGACGGAACAAACAACTCAGGAATGGATGTCTCCTCGGGAATTTATCTCTATCGAATTATAAGTGGGAATATTACGGATAGCAAAAAGATGATTCTATTAAGATAACAACTTCCCCAACTCCTAAATGGACAACTTCCTCCCTGGTTGTTCATTAAAAAAACCCCGGTTTATCCGGGGTTTTTATTACAATTCCGGGTAACGTGCCCCGGATAACTCGCCTTCAACAGAATTCTTATTCCGCTGAACTTTTTTATGCTGAGTATGGCATGTCTTACATCTTTTAGGATCTTCAGCATATCCATGTTCAACAAAATACTGCTGGGCAGCTGCCGTGAAAACAAATTCCTGATGACATTCACAGCATATCAAAATCCTCGGTTCGAAACCGTTGTCCATTATTTCCCCCTCTCTCTTGCTTCAAATACCTTCCTTGATATTTAAAACAAAAGTTTGGTTTTAAGACTCTATATTGATACGGGGTATACAAACTAATGTCAAATAAAAAACAAAAATATATTTATTTAATAAGGATTACATGGAGAAGGGCTGCCACCTTTAAAAAGGTATTTAACCATATCAGTAAGATCAACAACATTAATACCATTTACACAGGAGAAATCACCAGAGTCTTCGATCGGCAAGGGAGCCGGCCCCCCCTTAAAGATATAATTAACCATATAAACAAGGTCTGAGACTAAAACATCACCATCAAAATTTGCATCCCCTCTTTGTAAAACGGCTTTAGCACCAGTATTTTGGATATCAAATACAGTTGTATCCAATCTGGAAGTAGCTCGAAATGAAAGCGTTGATATATTGCCAAAAGGAACACCATCAGGAGGCGTCACGGGAATAGTAACTAAGGAATCCTCCCCGGCAAGTACCGGGATATCAAAATAGTCCATATTTATCCAACCACTGTCATCCCAGGCGGTAATGCGATAGACGTTATATATTGTTGACGGATTGGATACAAGATACTCAAATTCTCTCATCCCTCCAGAATATACAGCAGAATCAACGGTCATAATCTGGGTTGTTACTTCATAAGGTGGGTGGACACTGGCGGAATAATTGAAAAAACTGCCGCTTGAATATTCAAGGACATTAACCCCTACCATTACAACCCGGAGATATGATTCAAATTGCTTAATTGTTATTGCTCCATCAAAATTGACCGGATCAAGAACCATTTTTTCAAATTCATGTGAGTTTTCGGTCGTCGATTTTATAATATAGACTTCCCATTCACGCGAATTATCGCCATTAAATGATAACTCGAGAGTTTTGGGTACACCAGATGGCAGGAATTCAATATAACAAGCCCCATAGCCGGCTGGATTTGTAGGCGAGGTCAGCAAATTCACCGGGTATGAACTATGGATACGATCAAAATCCAGCATAGGATACATGTCAGCTTCAACATGATGTAGACCATCAGATCTTGTCCCGGTACAATAATTCCAGGCAGCAAACTCTGAGAAGGCAGAATCCAGACTCCACCCATATCGTCCGGCTATTGAATCCTTCAATGCATCAAAAACTGTTTTTGTAATGCCCCCTTCCCACATAGCTACCAGTAAAGTAGTATCAAATCTATCGGCCAGATATAGATTCCAGATAAAACTGGAATAAGCATGGGGTCCGTTGGCCATAATTGATTTCTCCGGAGAGACAAAAAAAGAATCAAGATATTGATAGTTGTCATCAACTTGATCAAAAACCAAATCTTCCAGACAGGTGGCATCCGCTTCAATAATCCAGCTGGCTTCAGAAACATCATAGGCATACTGGCAAGCATGATGAAATTCATGAGCACAGGTAACTTTGGCAGCTCCGGCCTGATCCCCCTCAGGATCATTATTAGGTGTGAATCCAAGAAAATCATTATTAAGAACTATATAGCTGTAGGAATCATTCCAGGGTTCTCCCCCACTCCCCTCAGGAAAAGTATAACCATAGAGTCCGGTCTCCAGAAAATAAATATCATAAAGTGAATCACCCCCAAGTATACCGTCTGATGGCGGCATTAAAAAACCATAATTCAAATGCCAGTCCAAAGAAGTATCACAATAGGCTGATATTTTTTCAATATAATCTGGTACACCGCTGAAATCATCATCTGCTTCAGGTATTGAATTTGTCCCAGATGTGTCATAATGGAATTTAAAAAAACCGCTTTCGGATATATAAGTAAATTCAGATGAATCTCGGGCAAACGCCAGAGTAAATAAATCTTGTGTTTCTTTTGATAAAGACTCCCAGTTTCTTCTTATATCAAGAAGCACCACTGATGCGCAACCATGGGATTCTATACCGGTAGAGAGGGATTTATTCTTATAGATTTCAGGCAGTTCATTGAAATATTTTATTGCTTTAATCTCCAGTTGTACCTTCTCGTTTAAGGAGAGATTACCTATCTGATAATCAGCCTCAATGGAAGATAACACCCCAATGGTATTTTCAGCCAAACTTACTTGAACCAAAATTATAATAAAGAATAATAATTTAATAATAAAACATTTCATATAAACTTAACAATCCAATAGTCAAGATGTGTCCCGAAACCGGGTAATAATTGATTTTATATTCTATCGACTTTTATTTTAGAATCTAACATCAATCCTATAAAAAATATTTTAGTGAGTACAATCTTTTGAGTACCATTAGGAATATAATACATTTTACAAAATCAATGGAAAAAAGATGTAATATTACCTGACTTAAAACCAGGCTTTCTTCATATAGCATAAAGAAAATAGCTCACTATCCATTGCCTATCAATAGCTTACCAAATAGAAGCTTTCATTTGACAAGTGAAAATATTGTTCGGTACCAATGGAAATTTGCCAGTGGTTTTGCTCAGAAAATGAAAAATCAACTCTAATTACTTTATGACGCGACGTATGTCCGATAGAAAACCTAAATCCTACACCTGCTGAAAAATAAAAATCCCGGAATTTAATTTTTTCATCAGTTTTCCATGAGCGGCCAGCATCGACAAATATTGCCGATCCTATTTTTACAGCCAGGATTTCAAGTCCTGTAAAAAATCTCATCTCGGAATTAATAACCATCTGCCGGTCACCTGTCTTAAAGTATTCGTTATAGCCACGAATTCCGTTAACTCCTCCTAACCTGAGACTTTCTGATTGATCGGCACGCCAATCGGAGTAGTATGAACTATGAAGAGCAAATGTCACATGATCTAAACTATGGTTGTAAAACAGTAGCGACATATTTGATAATTTTCTCAACTGAGAAGAATTAAAAAACCAGTGCTTCCTGTTGTAAGCCATGTATATAATATTTTTTCCGGGTGAAATTCCATGCCAGACATTTAATGTTATAATGTCATACAGATAATCGTTATAATCAGGTTTGAAGGCACGTCCGATTGACAAAGATAATACCTGCCCCAGATTGAAATCCTCAATATACCCCATACCATCAATATGTTTTAGTTTTGCGAAATTTAAGAATGATGTTTTAATTCCGATATCAATTAAGTGGTAGGTAGTATCATTTGGGATATGTGAATTTACAGTCATGCTATCCATAGGATCATCAGAAAAATAATTAACTCCATTTGAATTAATGTATTTGTAAGTAAATCTTGTAAAATACTCAATCTTATTCTTATAGGATCCGGCACGGAAAGAAAGCCCCAGATTAAACTCGTCTCCTAATGATGCTGTCGAGCCGATTTTTAAAGTATCTCTGTAGATTTCATTATCTTTATCCGAATAATTAAAACTCAAATAATAGGATAATCTTTGATTCAACTGATAAAAAGGTTTACTTAGTATCAACCAATTAGTCTTATTTTTTGGATTACTCGTGTGGTAAAGATCAAAGGCAAATGATTTTCCCCAGAGTTTATTATCAATAAAATGGACATTCTCATAATCCTTCTCAAATTCCTTCACAAAATAACCTGCTGAAATATACTGATTTCTTCCTAAAAGATTTCTATCGGTGACGGTTAACTCGAATTGGTTTTTGTTTCCTTCACGGGAAAAATTAGGTCCTACCGAAAGAGACCATTCATCGATAGTTACTACCCTGACTAAAAGGTTACCACTTGACAGTGTATCCGTTTCAATCCAGGCATCATACAACGATAACCTGTTTCTCAAATTACGGGCGGTCTCCTCAACAAGTTCATCAGGATAAACATCCCCTGTTTTGAAAAGAAGTTCTCTTTTTATTACCTTTTGTCTTGTTATAACATGGAATTTATTAGCATATCTAAAAATAGAATGCTTATATTGCGGGTCATTCGTATCAAAAATATTTCTATTATCAATGACGATACTGTCAATTATCAGATTTTGACCGGTATTGACCGGTTGGATAAGATCAGGGTTAGTTTCAGCATTTTCAGCCCTGCTTGGTAAAACCATCCCGGATAAAAAAAATAATATTACAAATAAATAATTCTTAGTTGTCAATTCTCTTTAACTCCAATTCGCCAAAGAATAAGGGAATTTCCTTATATTTACAACAAAAATTGATACAAAGCGATCACTCAACTTAATTGATAAATAAGCCGATAATAAAATGAAGTCATAATTATTATTAATAGGAACTTTTATAAAAAATATGGTAGAGAACTTATCTAAAAAGAAAATTGGGGATTTACTTCTCGAGAAAGGCTACCTCAACCGGGATCAACTTGAACAGGGTTTGAACGAACAAACCTTTTCGGGCAAAAGGCTTGGAGAAACCCTGGTTGAGATGGGATTTATCACCGAAGAACAGCTTCTTGATACCGTCTCCGAACGGTTGAGTATTCCCAAGCTTTCATTGGCATCCATGATAATTGACCCCGAAGTAATACAAAAAATTCCAGTTGAAATAGCCCGAAGATTTACATTGCTGCCTATTTTTGAACTTGGCAATACCTTGACTATTGCCATGGCTGATCCTTTAAATGTTATTGCTCTGGATGAGATTAAATACCGTACAGGCTTAAATATAAAAAGAGCCATTGCTACGGTATCTGATATAAAAAATGCCATTGATGAATTTTATACAGTAGCGGATTCATTCAAACAGATAATGGCGAATGAACAAAATGATGATGCAATAAATAAAATTGAAAAAATCGAAGATCTCGACCCGACTGCTGAAAGTTCCGTTGCCCGACTTGTTGATCTCCTTATTATCCAGGCGGTAAAAGAGAAAGCTTCTGATATTCATATCGAACCTGATGAAAATCGTTTAAGAATCAGATATCGAATCGATGGGATTATGCGCGAAGAAGCCTCTCCCCCAAAAAATATGCACGCTGAGCTGGTATCCAGAATAAAAGTAGCCTCAAATCTCGATGTCTCAGAGAAGCGTATTCCACAGGATGGTCGCTTTACAATCAGTGTTGAAGGACTTATTGTTGATCTTCGTGTTTCAACCCTGCCTACGATTCATGGCGAAAAGATTGTAATCCGAATTCTGGATAGAAGAAATCTTCTGCTGGATTTTAAGGATTTAGGTTTTAACGAAGCTGTAGAAAATTCATGGACCAATATTATAAATAAGCCGGAAGGATTGATTCTTATAACCGGTCCGACTTCAAGCGGTAAAACCTCTACCCTGTATGCAACCTTGCAGGATATAAATAGCATTGAAAAAAACATGATAACGGTCGAGGATCCGGTTGAATACTCCTTGCCATTAATTATTCAAATTCAAATAAATGAAAAAGCCGGTTTGACCTTCCCTTCCACCCTGAGAGCTATGCTCAGACAGAATCCTGATATTATAATGATTGGTGAAATTCGCGATACCGAAACTGCCCGAATGGCAATCCGTTCCGCTTTAACCGGTCATCTGGTTTTTTCCACCATTCATACTAACGATGCCCCTTCGACAATTATGCGCTTGATTGATATGGGTATTGAAAACTATCTGGTAGCTACAGCTTTGAAAGGGGTTTTAGCTCAACGCTTAGTCAGGTTAAACTGCCCGGATTGCACTGATGAATATATGCCCTCTGAACTCCTCTTGAAAAGAGCAGGGATCCTGCATCAGGTTGATCAGTACACATTTAAGCATGGTGCAGGCTGCCAGAAATGTAAGAACTCCGGATATAAGGGATTAACCGGTATTTATGAATTTGTCGAGATAACACCGGAGATTTCCGAATTGATAATGCGCAATGCTTCAGTTAACCAGATTTTGGAAACAGCCCGCAGCAAAGGTTATAAATCACTTTTTGAAGCAGGGTTAGAAAAATTAAAAAGTGGTACTATCTGCCTGGAAGAACTATTAAAAGAGACCTCAAATGTCGATGAATTTGTTGTTAAACATGATGATAATTTTGTTGTGAGTTCCGTAAATGTCAATTCAATTTAAATACGAAGCAATTGAATCAAACGGTAATAAACATGAAGGTACCATGACCGCTGAAACCAGCGAGCAGGTCCTGGAATATCTTAATGAAAAAAAGCTGATCCCGATTAATATCGAACAGATTCAGGAAAAAAGGACGATATTCTTTCTCGGATCATCCAAGCAAAGCCACTACGAAGAATTGATTACTTTTAACAGCAATCTGGTAACTTTATATAAAGCCGGTATTCCGTTGTTGCGAGCCCTTTCCTTGATTAAAGTTGGAAGTAAAGGGAGTTACTTTAACACGGTAATAGAATCAATTCGCAATCAGATCGAAGCTGGTCAGATGCTTTCAACAGCTATGGCTCAATATAAAAATATTTTTTCACAGGTTTATATCTCCTGTATTGCAGCAGGTGAAGAATCCGGCCAGTTGGATAAAATTCTGGATCAGCTAAACATTGTTCTGGAAGAAGAAATGGAGCTGACCCGAGCTATTAAAAGCGGCATTCGCTATCCGATTATCGTTATTTCAGCAATAGCTCTTGCATTTTTAGTTATGATAACTTTTGTTATGCCTCGTTTTATTAGTTTTTTTGATAGTTTTGGAGCAGAATTACCCCTTCCGACAAGAATGATGATAGGTGTCAGCAATATATTTACACACTATTGGCCAGCATTAATTCTTACTCTTGGCACTGTAATTTTTGCATATATAAAAACTGTTTCCAATCCCAGGGGAAAATTATGGCTGGATACTAAATTTCTAAAAATTCCGATATTTGGAAATCTTATCATTAAGGGGAATGTCGCTCGGTTTTCAATGATGTTTCAAATCCTGTTTCAATCGGGTTTACCTATTGTAAAATCGCTCGATCTTCTTGTTGAATCGGTTAGAAATTCAGCTATTGCTCTTGAAATCAAAATAATGGGTGTATTGTTAAAATCAGGACGAGATACCGAAATAAACAAATCCCAATTCGAATATTTCCCTGAATTATCCTTACAAATGATAACAATCGGGTTGGAATCAGGATCATTGTCTAC
>JBDRQG010000312.1:0-10672 GCA_043826475.1 bacterium | reverse complement strand
AGACTAAGCTGAGCATTGAAGAATATTGTCCAAGCTGGGATGCCCATTTAAGAAGGATAAAAAAGAAGTTAGATGAAATACCAACAAGTGACCGGAGTACTTTAAAAAGTTATCAAGCCATTTATGATAGAATATTAAGTTTAAAGGATGTTTGGAGAAATCCAACTATGCACGCTGGGACTAAATATTTAGAGGAAGAATGCCTTGAAATATTCAACGCCACGAAAAGATTCATGGAGATTCTTTGTGACGAACTTTTTTAGGTTCTCATCCCGGGTACCCCTCAGCTTGCTGAGGGATCTATCAATCTGAAGGACACACAGCAAGCTGTGTGGTACCCAGTATCCTCTATCAAAACTTAGTATAATTATATATAATAAATCACATTTTCAATCGCAAACCAAGGGAAAATTGAACATGGATTCCCGATCAAGGTCGGGAATGACAATGAGCAAGACGGGAATGGTAAAATAAAAGGCGGGTTCGAAGACGAACCCACCCTACTCTTATAAATAGCCACTCCTTAAAGGAGAAGCCTTGCTAGGCTGAACATGGATTCCCGATCAAGGGTCGGGAATGACAACAAAAAGGCGGGTCCGAAGACGGATCCACCCTACAGCAAAAAGTGATTCTATCTCAACGTACCGACATAATGGGATGTCAATTGTTTCTCACGGATAGCCGGATCGGTGTAATCCGGAAGTATCATCGGAGAAACACGGCCATCAGCAACGCCTTCAGTCTCAACCTCTTTATTATACTTCACGACATGTTCGAGAGTAAGCCTCCCGTCTTTGTAATCACTCTTGATATATTTACCGGCGTTTTCTCCGGCAATACGGCCATAGACCATAATATCAAGGAGGGAATTACCCATCAGGCGATTCTCGCCATGAATCCCGCCGCCGACTTCACCGGCGACATATAAACCGGGAAGACATGTAGCCCCGGTCGGTTGGAAATCAAGTCCGCCATTCTGGTAGTGCAGAGTCGGGTAAATCAGCATCGGTTCTTTAGAGATATCAATTCCAAAACGTTTATACAGGATAAACTTTCCGGGGAATTCACGTTCAACCGTTCCTTCACCGGCGAGCATTTCAATCATCGGAGAATCCAGCCAGATACCCAATTTTCCGGTAGGCGTTGGAACCCCTTTACCGGTGACAACACACTCTCTGATAATAGAAGAGGCTTCCACGTCGCGCGGTTCGCGTTCATTGACAAACTGCTGCCCGTCGATATTAACCAGATTGGCTCCCGATCCACGGAATTTCTCGGTAATGAGAATACCTTCCGCCTGTTCCGGGAAGACGATACCGGTCGGGTGATACTGAACGGTATGCAGGAAGCAGATAGGGACTCCGGCGCGGTAAGCGATGACAATACCATCGGCAGTTGCGCCATAATGGTTAGTAGTCATGAAACCCTGAATATGCAGACGGCCACAGCCGCCCGTTGCCATTACAACTGCTTTGGCTTTGACGACCAGATATTCTTCGGTCTCCAGATTATAAAGAACAGCACCGGCACAATGACCATGCTCGTTTAATATCAATTCAACTGCTGGTGAAAATTCAATAACTCTTATATCTGCGGCACGGTTACGGGCTTCATCACGAACGGTGCGCATCATCTCGGCGCCGGTAATATCAGCGGCATAGTGCATCCGCTTACGGCAGGTACCGCCACCATGAATAGTTTTGAGAGTGCCGTCTTCGAATTTAGAGAAATTACATCCGAGACCTTCGAGCCATTTAATTACACTCGGGGCTTTGTTGACCAATGTCTCAACCAGTTCAGGTTTATTCTTAAAGTGACCTCCACCCATTACATCGAGGTAATGGTAGTAGGGTGAGTCTTTGTGGCCTTTGGTAGCCGCCTGGATTCCACCCTCAGCCATCATAGTATTGGCATCGCCATGACGGAGCTTGGTAGCGATAATAACTTTGGCACCTTGTTCCTGAGCTAACAAAGCGGCTGAAGTACCGGAGCCACCGCCGCCGATTACAAGAACATCGGTTTCATAATCAATTTTTTTAAGATCAACTTTAGCCGGATCAACCCGGCTGGTTGCTTCTAAAACATCAGCGATTTCATGAGCAATGCGGTAACCCTTGCTTGGACCGACTTTGACTCCCCGACGACCTTCTTCTTTTACATCGGGGTGATGCTGAAGCATACTGGTACGTTCTTCAAGGCTGAGAAACGGAACTTCTATATTATTCTTTTTCCGTTCCACCCGTTCGGCGCGGGTACTTTCGACAACCTTGATAAGTTTTTTTAGATTTTCCGGATATGGCATTATATTCCTTCTTTCACATCAATGGTTGTTGGATCACAGAAAGGTTGATTCCTTTGGTGTCCAGTCTTCACCCGCGGTGGCCGGTTCCATCTCTCTGGCCGTGTAAACCTTTTTCAATTTTTCAGTTTCAGTCGCTTTGAGTTCATCAAGACCCTTTTTGAAACGACCGGCTTCGATATTAGCCACCATTGTTTTTAAATGTTCGGCTCTGGGAGTCAGATATGCTCCATTAATTCTTCTTGCCAGTTGAGCAATATGGTACTGAGGTAATTCACCCATACATCTGCTGGCGCAAAGACCGCATTGGATACAGTCAAAGGAAATGCGAGCCGCTTCTTTTATATCACCACGCTTAAGAGCGGCGATATAATCCATTACCTCAACATCCATCGGACATACCTTACTGCAGGCATTACAGGCGACACAGCGGAACAATTCCGGGTAGAGATTAAATATCTCTTCCGGTTTGCCTTCCAGAGCATCGAAATCATATGTAGCCCTGTTGGCCGGATAGAAAGGCATTTGTGTCAGGTACATGTCCGGTTCAACAACCGTCTGACAAGCCAACCCGACTCTGATTTTGTATTCTCCCGGTTTACGATATACGGTTGCACAAGCACCGCATATACCACCACGACAACCACAGCCCCGAATATACTTATAACCGGCATATTCAATCGCCTTCATTATCGTAAGTGAATCGGGAACCTCGTACCGCTTACCCATGACATAAATGGGTATCATCTTTGCTTCAATCTTCACTGAAGTTATTTCGGTTTCCGTACTCATTTTGACCTCATTTATATATTCCTGATATTATTATCTATTCTATTAACTAATAAATTGTTTTGTTTTTAACAATTCGAGTGAACTTGTTCTATTTAATGTAAACTGGCAATCTTCGACTGGAATTCCCAATGCGATGGCCAACAACTGGGTGAAATAGTAAATAGGAACTTCAGTCGATCCTTCAAACTTAGCTAACATCTGTTCCTGTTTATGGCCGAGATTGTAATCACATAATGGGCAGGTCAAGGCCATCGCTTCGGCGCCATTGGCAGTGGCATCTCCGAGAATATCATGCGACAGTTTAAGAGCTGTTTCAGGACTGCCCAAAACCTGATAAGAACCACAGCAGGCAATAGCGGAGGGAAAATCAATTACCTCGGCTCCTATAGCCTCCAGAAATTCATGAAAAATAGATGGACGACCGGGACGATCAAGAGCAACTTCTTTTGGTCGTAACAAGGTACAGCCATAATAAGGAGCTACTTTCAAGCCTTTCAATGGCACTTTGACTTTCTCTTTTAATTTGTCAAAGCCATAATCATCACGGAGAAAATCAAGAAGATGAACTACTCTCACTTCGCCAGCATAGTCAATTTCTTCGTCCATGAACAGGTTTATTGTTTTCCGCTTTTCTTCATCCTCTTTCATCAGAAGATTTGCCCTGGCCAGAGTGTTGTAGCACATTGAGCAAAGAGTCATCACGGTATCATCACCGCGTTCTTTGACCCTAATAAGATCCCGAACCGGAGCAATCAGGTGGATGAGATCATCATCAGCCAATGAATAGACTGCTCCACAGCAATTCCATCGCGGTAATTCTTCAATCTCAACGCCTAATGCTTTAAGTGACGCTAAAGCGGAATCCTCAAGATTTTTTGCTTTTGTTTTAAGGGTGCAACCCGGATAATAACTTAGTTTCATTTTAACCTCACGCTATTAGCATCCTCAGGATGTAAATTTCCGGAATCCGGAAACCATGGCGATCTGCGGCAGTTCCACAATTTCTTCCGGCTGAAGATTCGATGGTTCCACGTGATCGACGTTTTGACGAAGTTTTATCTGTCTTAGTGCTTCCATAACTTTGGGAATATCCAAACCTCTCGGACAGCGTACTTCGCAGGTATGGCAGGAAGCACAAAGCCAGTAAGTGTTCAAATGATCCAAAGCTTCGGATTGCCCGAACTGAATCAAGTGCATGATATGACGAGGTGTAGCAGCAGCATAAACATTCATCGGACAGGAAGCTGAGCAGGTGCCGCACTGCATACATTTGCCCAAATCCTGACCGCTCAACTCCGCCACTTTTTCGATAAGCTTTTCGTCAATTGTTTTATTGGAAAATTCAAATGGCATCGGGACCTCTTTTTAAAAGTGTCTTTACCAATACTGTCATATTTATCCCCGATTATAGTCGAGGGAATCATTTGTGAATATCTTCACAAAGAAATTATCAACAAATTTGTTTAAGATATAATATATTAGAGATAAAAACGCAACCCTTTTGAGAAATATTTCACACAGACATTGTCTGTTTTCCTGGCGCTTAGTGAGGATTATATTAGAAGATTATAATTGGAAGCAAAGCTTGTGCTTGTATGCTAAAATAATATGGCAACTCCTGTCCGCATCTACTCCTCTCTGGAAGTAGGGTGAATCCGTTTTCGGATCCGCCATAATTTTGATGGTCAGGTAGGAATCCTTATCCGCCTGCTAACTAAAAAAACTGTCAGGATAGGAACCCTGGCAGCTCACAGAATAATAGAACAGGCAAGGCTTGTGGGGGGCACACGCCCTCGTGTGCCCCCAATGAAACAGATAATGTCGGCCAGCAGACGAGGGCGTCTGCCAGGCACAAATTTGTGGATGGTACAGTTACTTATTCACTTGAATAGGCAATCAGACAGTTAACATCATATTTTGATAATAAATTACGCCAGGGGAGAAATTCCAGATCAATTACAGCTGAAATTCCAACAACTTCAGCCCCAAGTTTTTCAACCAGATCACAAGCTGCTTTTAAAGTTCCCCCGGTTGCTATCAGATCATCAACAATAACCACCTTATCCCCTTTTTTGAGGGCATCGGTATGGATTTCAATACTATCGGTTCCATATTCCAGCGAATATTCCTGCGAAATAGTCTCTGCGGGCAGTTTCCCCGGTTTTCTGACTGTAACCAAGCCAATATGTAATCTATCTGCAATAGCCGCCCCGAAAATAAAACCGCGGGATTCAATAGCGACAATTGCATCCGGCTTTTTTGAACGGACATATTTTTCCATTTCATCCAGAGCCAGCTTAAATCCTATGGGATGCTGGAGCAGAGTGGTGATATCATAAAAACAAATCCCCGGTTTTGGAAAATCCGGGATACTACGAATATATTTTTTTAAATCAGACATTATTACCCTCTAATAAGTCACTTTAAAATCAGTAAACTCACCCTTGAATTCAAGCCAATTAACATTTATATCTCTGACAACTGCACTTCGTGGTCCAATTTTTAATTCTTCGATAAATGATTCTATTAGCGACCTGTCACCCTCAACTTGAGTCGAAACAGTACTGTCATGATTATTTTTCACCCAACCGGTTAATCCGAGATTACGAGCACTATTATAACAATAAGACCGATAACCAACTCCCTGGACATAACCACTGATAAGAATTTTAGCCCCTACCGAACTCATTCGTCTCCTCGGGCTAACTTCATCGCCATCTTTGCCGCTTCAATCGGGTCATCTATTTGCAACATTTCCTCCCCCAGCTTCCAGGCTGAAACTGAAATTAGCGGCTTTTTTGCCTGCAATGCAAAGGCCATTTCTGACAAAGTCCCGTACTTGCCCGGCAGAGCTATGACAGCATCAGCCGTGCGCACAACAATAATATTTCGCGCTTCGCCAAATCCGGTTGGGATTACATAGTCAATAAATTCATTAGCGTCGTTTTTATCCATGGTAGGTAAAATGCCGATTGTTGTTCCTCCGGCCTCTTTTGCCCCACGAGCCGCCCCTTCCATTACGCCTCCCAATCCCCCACACACGATAATTCCGCCCTGTTCAGCTACATATTTCCCAATCTCGGCAGCCATATCCTTTAGTTTTTTTGAACATTTCCCAGCCCCCACAACGGCTATAACTGGATTTCTCTCCACCGTCATTTGTGGATTCCTCTCTTTGATTGTAATATCTATGTTGTATCATAAGATTGCTTGCATCTAATTAGATGATCACTGAACAAATTTTAGAAAAATCGGGGCGACTGGATTTGAACCAGCGACTCCTTAGTCCCGAACCAAGTGCGCTACCAAACTGCGCTACGCCCCGAATATTTGGAACCACCCAAAAAAGGATGATTTCATCTAAAAGTCAATAGTTTTCCCACGAAGTGGGTTTTATATCTTTACCTTGAGCTTTTGTAACTTATTAAGCGTATCGGTATCGGTAAAATTTAACCTTAAAGGTGTAACAGAAACTATCCCCCGATTGACAGCCTCATAATCGGTTCCGCTGGTGTTTTCCCATTTCGGCGTCCCACCAATCCAGTAATATGCTTTTCCACGGGGATCTGTTTTGTGGATAATTATATCCTTGTAGAGCCTGATACCCTGTTTTGTAAATTCAAATTTAGTGTAGGGTTTTCCATTGTC
Organism: bacterium; assembly: GCA_043826475.1. Classification (GTDB taxonomy): domain Bacteria; phylum Zixibacteria; class MSB-5A5; order GN15; family FEB-12; genus DAOWMZ01. The sequence continues at coordinate 3,933 of JBDRQG010000312.1, read as the reverse complement.
CCGAGGGAGATTAATATTTAAAAAAGTTGCCGGATCCAGTTTTAAACTGTCATACATTTTTATGAGCTTTACAATAAAAATAGCCGCCCGTTTCATTGGTATGCCCGGTTCATAACCAGCCATTGAAACGGCTATTGATGGTACTTTGATAATGGAGCCTTCGATTGCTGCTGCGACTGTACCAGAATAAGTTACATCATCACCCATATTGGCGCCATGATTGATACCGGAGATTATCATCTCTGGTGGTTTTTTCCTGAAGAAATGATATTTCGCCAGCATTACACAATCGGTCGGAGTGCCATCGGTTGTATATCTCTGATTATCCAGCTTATGCACTCTGAGGGGGCGATTAAGCGTTAGTGAATGCGATGAGGCCGATTGTTCCCTGTCGGGAGCGACCATATAAACATCGGAGACTTTATCAAGCTCTTTGAAAAGAGCTTTAATTCCATCGCTAAAATAGCCGTCATCATTGGTGATTAAAATTCTTTTTCTATTTTTAGACATCAGGGACATCCAATCCCTGGGTGCGCATCATCATCATAACCTGTCCTCTATGTCTTGCCTGATGTTCGACCACATGCCAGATCAGCCATTCTTTGGTGAAGTGATCGGTTTTACCATTTTCGTCAGTAAAATCATACTTTTTGGTTTTCCAATCCTCAATGTCCTCAGTTTCAAGAAAGTCTTTCATTATTTCAAAACAATCATCCAACAATGCTTTGTAATCACCCCAGGTTGAAGCCTTATGGAACGGAGCATAATCAGGATTAGGAATCTTCTTCGCGACATGATTTATCCAGAAGTATTCACAATCGGCAATATGCACCAGTAGCTTTCCGATTTTTGCCGGGTGACCGGGAGGTGACCAGTCCAATTGTTCCTGAGACAGACTTTTGGTCATATCAATCAATTCTTTTCTTACGTCAAAATAATTTGAAAAAAATTCTGATAATTTCATGATATCCATTCTTTCTAATCGTTTTTAATTCATTAACTATTTACGATCAAGGTGTTACGCAAAAATCCTATGCCAGATTTGCCTGATAAAACGGCCGGTATCTTTAAAAGGATTTATATAGGACTGCGAACCTTCATATACCGTCGAGATCGGCACTTCAGCTATTGGACATCCCACCGCTCCGGCTTTAAAAAGCATCTCCGATTCAAAATCATATTTTACTGTTCTTAGCGGTATAGCCTTCAGGACTTCGGTCGGGATCAATCTGTAACCTGATTGGCTGTCACGCACCCGTTGTGATGAGAATATGGAAATAATCATCGAAGTCAGGTTATTTGTCAGCCATCGGGCAAAGGGCATAATTTTTAAATCAATGTCACGAGTTCCCATAATCAACCTCTTGCCGTTATCAAGGGCGAAAAATCGGGGTAGTTCTTCCGGTAGATGCTGAAGATCGGCATCGATAGTCAGCACGGATCGATAATTCTCTTTAATGGCATAATCAAACCCGGCCATTAATGCCGCCCCTTTTCCCCTATTTTCAGGAAAGGAGATATATTTGACATTATGCTTTTTGATCAATTCAAGAGTATTATCGGAGGAACCATCATTGACTAAAAGAAGATTCGACTCGCAGACATATTTCAAACAGCGCGGAATGAGCTCATCAAGGTATTTCCCGGCATTGTACGCGGGAATCAGAACTAAGACGGAATTTTGATTAATGTCATTCATAAAAACCAAAAAGGCCTCGGAGAGGCACTTAATCAAATTAAAATTATCATAAAATCTAAAATGGTCGGAGCGAGCCGATTTGAACGGCCGACCTCTCGCACCCCAAGCGAGTGCGCTAACCAAGCTGCGCTACGCTCCGACAATAGTTATACCAAAAGCATTCCAATCTACTCAAAAGCTCTGGAAACTCAAGAGAAAATTTTTAGTATTTCCTCGATATCATTCCTGATCTGGCTGATAAGCGTATTGGTTTTGGCTGTATGTTTCAGATCTTCTTTCACTTCCCCATGACGGCGCATATTAAGCTTGGCTCTTGCTCCGGCGATAGTCAATTTTTCCTTAGTTCGCAGATACTTAATACGGTTGAGAATTTCGATATCTCCCTGCGTATAAGTCCTGTTGCCGCCGCGGCTTTTTTTGGGGTTAAGGGTCGGGAATTCTTTTTCCCAGTACCTCAACACATACGGTTCCAGCCCGGTCATCTGAGCTACTTCACTTATGGAGTAGTAAAGTTTTTCATTAACGGTCTTCTTTTTGCCCATTAATAACTACCTATCCCTATATTCAACTCCAGATTTCAGGTTTTAATTCTCTTCCCATAAGCTCCTGAACAGCTTCGGAAGGGGATTTATTTTCAAATAATACGTTATAAACTGCTTCTGTCAGAGGCATCTCCACCTGATGTATCCTCGCCAGCTCTCTTCCGGATTTCGTCGTCTGGACCCCTTCAGCGACCATGTGCATGCCTTTTAATACTTCATCAAGCGTCTTCCCTTTTCCGATACTTTCACCGACATATCTGTTGCGGCTATGACGGGAGACACATGTTGTTACCAGATCACCTACCCCAGATAAACCGGAAAAAGTCAGAGGATCAGCACCCATAACAACTCCCAAACGGCTAATCTCAGCCAACCCTCTTGTAATTAAAGCGCCAAGAGTATTGTCACCTGTATTCAAACCAGCGGCGATACCAACGGCAATAGCTATGATATTTTTTAAAGCACCTCCCAACTCAACCCCGATAAGATCATTGCTGCAATATACTCGGAAGGTTGGATTGGAAAAGATACGCTGCATCTCTTCTACCAGGGATTGATCATACCCGGCTGCAACAACCGTAGTAGGCATATCAAGAGTAACTTCCTCGGCATGTGATGGCCCCGAGATGGTCATGATCTTATTTTCAGGGATACTCAGCGTCTCGTTTACAATTTGCGACATACGCTGTAAGCTGCCAGTTTCAATCCCTTTGGCTAAATTGACTATTCCCATTATGTGCCTGAGATCAGCCTTTATATTTTTAAGGGCTGATCTTAAAAATTGGGAGGGAACAGCGAGAACAATTAAATCGGTATTATCAAGACATTCGTCAATATCATTGGTAACTAATATAGCTTCATCAAGTCTGCAATCAGGAAGTTTATTGGGGTGAGTGCGGTGTTTCAATAAGAGTCGGTAATCATCATTATTAAATTCCCATATCCTTACCGGATAGCCGTTATTATTGAGCAGTCGGGCAATTGCCAGTCCCCAGGATCCGGCTCCTAAAATTGAAACAGACTCAGACATGGGAGCTCTCCCGGTGTTGTTTTGTTTTTTTGGAAACCTTGTTCTCTTCACCGGCAAAAAGTCTTGCTATGTTCTGGCGATGAGTAATAATAATCAATAAAGCTATTAGACCCGCCACATAGATATAGATCATGGCAATTTCTTTATGCATTAGAAATTTTTCACCAGAGACAATCAGGAAAAAGGCAATCGATGCTAGCATTGAACCCAACGAAATATATTTACTGATCGTTACAACGATTCCAAACACGATCAAAGCCATCAGTGCTTCCAAAGGCAGCAGGGCAATCATGCCGCCAAGAACGGTATTGACCCCTTTTCCCCCTTTGAATTTAAGATAGAGAGGAAAAATATGTCCCAGCATTGCCGCTAAAACACATATCAGCAAAAAGGCATCCACTGAAAAATAAGACAACTCATAGTTGTTGATATACAATCGTCCGATAACAACAGCTAAAACCCCTTTGGCTATATCGCCTAAATAAACCCAAATGGCTGCTTTAAAACCTAAGATACGAGTGACATTGGTGGCGCCAGTATTACCAGAGCCGTGTTTACGGATATCATCAATTCCGTAAAAACGGGGTACAATATATCCAAAGGGAATAGCTCCCAGAAGATAAGCCACAATTATGGGCAATACAAAAAGCATGGTATTAATA
>JBDRQG010000311.1:0-4505 GCA_043826475.1 bacterium | reverse complement strand
TTCGGTCGGGTTGCGATCTATTTCAAAACGCATTGCATTCTCCGATGTTTAATTTGTTTATTGTGGCAGATGTGGACATCTGCCGACCACAGTTTTAATTCGGGTAGGTCAGAAGGCCTACCCTACTGACTATGTTGTCAGGTGCACAGGGCACCTGACCTACTCAAAATTCAATTGACTTCGCCACCTACCGCTTGTAGCCTATTTTGCGCAGGAACTCCATTCTATCTTTTTTATCATCTTCGGTTTCAATTCCCAATGGGGCTTCACCATCGATAACCGCCATCACGCCTCGTCCCTGATCAGTTGCCGCTACCAATACTTCAAGCGGATTGGCTGTGGCGCAAAAGATTCTGACCACTTCGCTTACATTTTTGATCCGATTGAGAACATTGACCGGGAAGCCATCCTTTAGAAAAACAAAAAAGGTGTGTCCGCATCCGACATCAAAAGCCGCCTGGGTTGCTCTTTTGATTAAATCTTCATTGTTGCCATCGGTACGGATCAGCCGTTTCTGGGATGCTTCGCAGAAGGCAATGCCGAATTTCAGACCGGGGGAGGCTTCGATCAGAGTTTCGTAAAGGTCTTCGACCGTCTTGATAAAATGCGACATCCCAAAGACAACGTTTAATCCTTCGGGGATATCGACTTTTACCAGATGAGTTTTGTACTTGGCTTCACTCATTTTTCTTTTTCCTCAAAAATTTCAACCGACAAACCGGTGTTAATCTGCGGGTTGCGGAAATATTCCACCCCGGCAAAATTTACTCCGATAAACATAATCGCTTTCCCTTTGCCGCTGATATCAAATTGCTGCGGAAGCCAGAAACCTTCGGCAGTCGGACCATATCTGACAGACATTGAAAGGTCTTTCATATTAAACATCAATCCGCCCGGCAGCTTAGCCGGCACAAAATCAATCCTGACGAGATTAAAAGATTCCGCTTCAAAATAATAATCGCCGTTTATGAAATCTTCATTCTCTACCAGGGATTTGGCTGTGAAATGATGGCAGATATAGTCATCGATTTTTTCATCGGAAACGCCATTGTAGGTGATTTCATAAAATTCACGCTGTTCGGGATAAAACGGGCGAAGCATGGGGGTTGAAATATTTTTTGCTTTTCTCTTTTTAGCTTTTTCTCTCTGTTCCTGTCCCTTTTCTTCGCATTTTTGCCGGTCTTTTTTCTCACCCTCTTCGTAGTATTCCAAATATTCTTCCGCATAAAGAACCGTATCGGGCAGATATTTCAAGTAGACCTTCTTGATAAAGCGTTCATCTTCTTCAAAACCATTTTTTTTATCGTTTTTTCCAAGAAGTAATTCGGTATCAAATACAATATCCGTAATCTGCTGAAACTGTCTGTTTTCAACCATAAGAATCTGTTCGATTAATGCCTCAGGATCAATCCCTGTTCCCTTCTGAGCTGAAGCTATATCTGATGTAAACAGAATTCCTATAACTATGCATGCTACAGCTAAAGATCTCATTCTGATCCTTCCTGTATTTCAATTTTTTCAATTTTATCTCCCACCACCAATTTATCCACAATATCCATGCCATAGATTACCTGACCAAAAACAGTATAGCGGCTTTCCAGATGAGGCTGCGGTGAAAGGGTTACAAAAAACTGTGAGCCGCCGGTATCTTTGCCGGATGTGGCCATGCCGGCTGTTCCTCTTTTATACGGTTCAATTGAGTACTCGCATCTGATCGAATAACCCGGACCACCCCAGCCGTCACCTCTGGGGTCTCCACCCTGGGCTACAAAATCAGGAATAACCCGGTGAAATAAAAGGTTGTTATAAAATCCCATTTCCGCCAGACGGATAAAATTCATCACAGTCAACGGAGCCGCATCGAAATACAACTCCATTTCGAACTCCCCTTTTGATGTTTTGATTTTTGCATAGGGATTTTTTTTATATTTTTTCAGAGCCGTCTTAATTTGTCTTTCGGTGAATTTCGTCTCGGCAATCAGCGATACCGGTAGTTGTTGTGATTCCAGCAGGTTAGCCTGAACTTGATCGGTCTCTTTTCTGACTACATAATCAGGGTCCTTGACTCCTAATTTTAAAATTTCGAGAACTTGTGGATCAATTTCCGTCTCATTTTCAATGATAAAACTACTCATGGCACCTATGATAGAACGTCTGGTATCAGTATCAACTTCATATCCCCGGGACATTATGGTATGCAGAGTAGGGAGGTAGCTGCTCAATTTTTTCTCTGAGATAAGGTCAATCGCCAGAATAACCGGCATGTAATCGGAATCATTGAGAGCCTGATCAATATAGAAAGTGGCATTGTTGCTGTCTAAATTACACAAGTTTGTAAAGGCATTTCCTCTAACGCTTGCGTTTTTATCATTAAAGAGTACCGCCAATCGCGGTATAACCGATTTATCAGCAATATCAGCAAGAGCATCGGCGCAGGTTGATTTTATTATTGGATCCTTTTCACGCATCAGGGAATCGATATAATTAAAAGCTCTCCCTTTTTGGATAGCAGCAGAATACAAAACGCTGGCGGCAGTAATGTTTGAAGATCTTTTTTGCTCTGCTATACCTTTGGCTATTTGAACCCCTGTCGGTTCTTCTAAATTTCTCAGAGCATCGATCAAAGCAACGATTAACTCTTCATCATCTTCAGTCTCAAGCTTAGAGAGCAATTTTTTTGCGCCGTTGCCACTTTTTAGATTACCAATTCCGTTAATCGCACGAAAGACGACATAGTTGTTTTCATCGTTAAGAGCAATGTTAATAAATTTTTCCGCATCTTTAGCTTTGGAACGGTTGATTCCCTGCAGCGCCCATGACCTCAGAATCGGATCGGTATCCCCTAAATAGTTGATGAACAAATCCTCCGCTTCAACAGCACCCAATCTGGCCAGAACATAAAGGCCGGTCTGGCGGACATATTCATCCGGTTCTTTTTCGAGAAAAAGTATAATATCATTTGTTCTAAATTTTGCATTGGCTCTAAATAATGCCATAAGGGCAGCTTCCCTGACTTCGGGAGAGGCATGATTTAGATATGAAAGTATCATTGATATTTCTTCGGTCATCGTGCTGTCGGTAAGCATTCCAGCCGCTTTGATCGCATTGATTGTTATCGAAGCCGGGACTTCCACAGCTAAATCCAAAAGAGGCATGGTTTTATCTTTTTCACCGGTAAGACCGATAGCAAAAGCGGCGGTTGCGGCAACTTTCCAATCAGGATCGTCCAGAACAGCCATCAGAGTTTCACCAGCATCTTTAGCACCGATTCGTCCTATAGCTAACGCCGCCTTAGCCCGAACTTCAGCATTATCATCATTTAAGAAACTTTTCAGCCGATCAGAATTTTCGCGGCGATCTTCGAGATGAATGATTTTGGCTAACTTATCATTTGTATCTATCGGGCGGAAAAATTCATACAGGAAATAGGCAACTATTAGGACTAGAATAATGGCAATAATAATTCGTACTTTTCGTAACATTTTCATAACCGAGAATTTAACACTTTCAAAATTTACAGCAAGGGCTTTGATGAAGCATTTATACTAATAAAATGAATCAGGAATGAACTTAAAAACAACATAAAAAAGCCCTCCGATAAAACATCGGGGGGATAATATCTATTTTATAAATTCTTCCCGAAATTCTATGTTGCTGTTTTACAACAACTTATATCACGGCAAAAACAGAGAAGATGAAGTTGAGTAGCCGATATGAGTGATTGTTGCTGTTGCCGATGAACCGTTGACATTTTTGATGTTGAATACACCATTTTCATCGGTCTGCAGCATCGTGCCATCTCCATTGATAAGTATAGTTACAAATCCGACCGGGGAGTTGTCTTCCGAGAAGACAACTTTACCCATAAAATCAGCGGCATTTAGAAGGCTGTTATATATTAGCAACAGCAATAACATAACAGATATAATTTTTGACATATCTCTCTTTTTTTGATGTGAAAGATAAACCTAAAAGGTCTTTTATTGTCATGTAAGTGATATTTTAAGGGCTGGATGATGAATTTGTATGTCATATGATAACGTACTGGGGTATAATCCGGGAACATAGGTAACAGTATTATAATGGGAGATCTCTCAGTAAACTCGGTAGCCCATCGCTTGAGGTGTGTTGAAAAAGTTATGTTATTTGGTTTATAAATTAATAAATAAAAACATGCAAACAAAATGAAACAAATTAGGATATGAGATGATGCTCCCCCCGTCGTTGGAGAGTTTTATCCCTGAAGATCATTATTTGCGTCACCTTGACAAAGTACTGGATTTGAGTTTTACCCATGATATTGTATCAGACAAGTATTGTCAGAACAACGGTCGACCCTTTATTGATTTCGGGCACCGGTGATAGAAGGGATATTTGCGGAAGCTAAGCAGTGGCATGGATTGAGACGGGCATGGCGGCGCGGTCTGTCCAAAATTCGAATTCAGTACTTGTTGATAGCATCTATTCTTAACTTTAACCGGCTGATAGCTGTTTTATATACTTTA
>JBDRQG010000310.1:0-5050 GCA_043826475.1 bacterium | reverse complement strand
TGAGTTTTACCCCTCAGTTCCAGGCCCCTATGATGATTGGGTCATTGAATATGCTTACTCCGATTTTGGCGCCAAAACGCCTGGGGAGGAATTGTCGCACCTAAAAACTATCGCTGATAAAGCGGCCGATCCATTGTTAGTTTACGGAACCGATGAAGATGCTTTTGGATCAAGCCCTAAAGGGATCGATCCCCTTTGTTTCCTGTTTGATCAGGGCAACGACCCGATTGCTTACTGCCAGCATAAAGTTAATCTAACTCGTGAATTATGGACTAACGCTTACAAGAAATTCGAAAAACCGGGTGAAGGCTACCAGGAGATTCTTCGTTCTTTTGTCAGAGGCTGGCGTTCATATTATGAATCCGCTAATTTTGCCGCCAGGTTTGTAGGAGGCATTTATCACAACCGTTATCATGTTGGTGATAAACCGGGCACCCTACCGTTCACTCCGGTAAAAGCAGCCGATCAACGCCGTGCAGTTCAATTCCTGCGTGACAATGTTTTTGCCTCGGACGCTTTCGATTTATCCTCGGATTTGCTCAATAAACTGCAACCAGAACGTTTTTCGGATTTCAATGGCTCGGCCTTTTCTATGCCGCAAATTGACTATCCAATTCATAATCGCGCTCTTAATATTCAAAACTTAGCTATTAACAGTCTTTACAGCCCCCTTACACTGGATCGTCTTCTGAATAATGTTGAGCGTTTTAAACCGGGTGAAGAAGTTTACACTATGTATGACATGTTCACCGATGTTCGTCGGGCAATCTGGAGCGAGATTGTCGACCTGACAGATGTCAACAGCTTCCGCCGCCAGTTGCAGTTACTTCATTTGAAACGCCTCATTGCTATTTATCTGAGCAATTCGATTGTATACTCCTCTGATGCCAGTACTCTTGCAGCCAATGATTTGAATATCATTGAAAGCACTATCAAAAACGGGATGGGATCGACTACGGCTACTGAAATGTCAAAAGCTCATTACAAAGAAGTGCTTCGTCAGATAGAAGCAGCCAAAGGAGCCAAACGAAATTATTCCGGAAATTAATTTTTTATTTTAATTTTAAAACATAAGGCGGGAATTTATCCCGCCTTTTTTATATTGATACACGATGTATATGAATAAGATACTTGGTTATCCCAAAGGAGCAGGCAGGAATCCTTTCCTGCCTGATAAGTTTAAATAATGACTGTCAGAAATGAAACACTGACAGCGCAGATAGAGAGTAGGGGATCATATGAATGATATTTTAAATTTTCTTAATTCTCATGCTTCGGTAAGGGAATTCACCAAAAAAGAGATAACCACAGATGAAGAAAAACTTATTGTTACCACTGCTCAGCGTTCTCCAACTTCATCCAACCTGCAGGTTTATTCCATAATTGGAATAAGAGATGATACTAAAAAAACAAAGCTCTCAAAATTATGCGGCAACCAAAAACATGTCGAAGAGTCTGCACTCTTTTTGGTTTTCTGTGCTGATCTGTATCGATTGTACAAAATAAACAAAAGCAAAGGATATTCATACAATGGTGATTACACCGAGTTGTTTATCGTGGCAACAGTTGATGCGGCTCTTGTTGCCGGTCGGGCATTAATGGCGGCTCAGGCATTAGGGTATGGCGGCGTTATGGTCGGCGGCATCAGAAATAAAATTGAAGAAGTAGCTGATCTTTTAAATTTACCTGATTTATGTTATCCACTGATGGGAATGTCTCTTGGTGAACCGATCAAACCTTCAAAAATAAAACCACGCTTGCCCATGGATGCCATTTATCAAAGGGAAAAATATGACGATAGCCATGATGCAGAACTGATAGCATCTTATGATGCCGTTATGGATAAAATGGGATATTTGAAAAATAATCAAATCATGCCGGAACGATTCTCGGACTATGAAGGAAACTATTCCTGGTCGGAGCATTCCGCCCGAAGGATGGCGAATGGCAACCCATCCGCCTCAAGGCCTCAAATATTAACATTTTTACAGAGTCGTGGATTTCTTAAAAAATAACCGTTACTCCTGGCATTTGTAAAAATACTTGATATACTCCCAGGCATCGGCTGCCTTGTCAGCATAGACGAATAATTCAATATCCTTTTGGTCGATAGTCCCTTCATTTACAAAGAAATCAAAGTCTATTAAACCCTTCCAGTATTTTTCGCCAAAAAGAATAATAGGCAGAGAGGCGACCTTTTTTGTTTGAACCAGGGTTAAGGCCTCGAATAATTCATCCATAGTGCCAAACCCGCCCGGAAAGGCGACGAGAGCTTTAGCCCGCAGAAGGAAATGCATTTTACGAATAGCAAAATAATGAAATTGCATACATAATTCCGGTGAGATATATGGATTTGGGACTTGCTCCATTGGCAGCGTGATATTCAAACCGATTGATTTGGCTCCAACATCATATGCCCCTCGGTTGGCCGCTTCCATAATACCCGGCCCACCTCCGGTTACGATAACATAATGAGCAGAATTATCACCCTGATTTTCGATTGAAACCAAACGGGCAAATTCGCGGGCTTCATCATAAAAATGCGATTTGGATAAAACCGATTCAGCAATTCGAAGCTTCTTTTTAAGTTCATTATCTCCAGGTTTTTTCTTTAGTTTTGCTCCGAGCTGCTTAACATGTTTTTCTGCTATTTTAGGTTCTATAATTCTTGTACCGCCAAAACATACGATGGTCGATTCAATCTTTTCCTGCTGCAGGATCACCTCCGGTTTGAGAAGTTCCAGTTGAAGACGAGCCGGACGGGCGACATCAGAGGTAAGAAACTCCAAATCCTTATAGGCAATTTTATAGGCTGATGATCTTTTAAGTCTATTTCCCATTTGTTTCTTTGATACTTTTTCTTGAGGCATTTCATTGTCCTGTTAACTTATAGTTCTACGGTTTCATGTAACTCGGGAATATGACAATCCCAGTTTTTTTTAGTCTTCAGATGGACAGCCATGGCAGCTCTTTGAGAATCCTCGCCATGAGTTATAAATACTTTTTGGGGAGGAATATTTAGTAAATCCAGCCAGTGCAAGATCTCCTGATAGTCGGCATGGCCGGACAGTCCATGCATTTTTACAATTTTAGCTTTAACTGCAACCGGCTGCTTATGGATATAAATAACATCAGCTCCATCGACAAGTTTCCTGCCTGTAGTACCCTCAGCCATAAAGCCCGGTATCAAAATGGTTGTACTCGGATCAGGGAGGCGGTTTATAAGATGATGCAATATTCTCCCACCGGTCATCATCCCGCTCGCTGACATAATTATAGCAGGGCCGGTCAGCTTGTTAAGAAGTTTTGATGATTTTCTTTTGCGATGCAGTTCGACATGTTCTCCGTTAAGAACGCAGTTCTTACCTCCGAGATCACAGATAGGGACCTTATGATAATCAGCATATTTGATGTATATATCTGTCGATTTTATCGCCATCGGGGAATCAATATGAATTTTGATTGGCGGGATGCGTTTGTTTTTTATCAGGTCATGGATCAGATAAGCGATCTGTTGCGTACGCCCAACCGAGAAGGCCGGGATAAGCAAAATACTCTTGCGTTTAATAATGTCATTTATAATTTCAGAAAAAACAAAATAGGGATCTTCCGGCTCATGCATTCTCCCGCCGTAAGTTGATTCACAAACCAGATAATCGGTTTTTTCAGCAGGTAACGGATCGTTAACAAGCGGATTCCCATAACGTCCGATGTCTCCCGAAAACAGAATAGAGACTTTTTTGCTCCCATCATCTAACACCATTTCAACCGATGCTGCTCCCAGAATGTGGCCGACAATATTATATCGGAATTTTATTTCTTCACCAATTTTCACCCACTCTCCAAAGGGAACGGATTTATATTGCTGATCAATCGCTTCCACATCCTCCTGAGTAAAGAGCGGCAAAGCCTCTTCATAACGGGTCAGTTTCTTTTTGTTTCTGTACTCGGCATCTTCTTCCTGTATATGAGCGGCATCCAGGAGCGATAATTTAGTAATATCAACAGTTGGCGGCGTAGCGTATATGGTTTTATCAAAACCTAATTTAGAAAGTTTTGGAAGGAAACCGGTATGGTCAATATGAGCGTGTGTTAAAATCACTGCCGAAATCTGGTCAATCTCGAATTGAACGGGTTCCCAGTTTTTCTGTCGTAATTCTCTTCTCCCCTGAAACATCCCACAATCAACCAGAACCTGGCGATTGTTTACCTTTATAAGATATTTCGATCCGGTTACTGTTCCTGCGGCGCCATGAAAAGATATAGAGATCAAGAGGCATAGCCTCTTCTAATAGCTTTGTTATTATATACCTCAATTTGATTATCAGAATAATTATAAAAATAAATTTGCATTTATACCATAGTCTCCTGTTCCAGATATTCTTTGATTTCAATGCCAAGAGGTGTCCCGACACAAACGCCCAATGAAAGAGCCGCTTTTACATAGGGGTGATCAGGGGTAACAACTCTCATCTTACCGGCTACTTCAGAAATAGGGGTTGATCCGATTGAACCATTTTTCATAGCAACCATATGCCCTATCTTACCATTCATAACCATATGTACCGCGGCAGTTCCTAACAAAGTAGCCAAAATTCGATCATACGAGGTGGGCGAGCCTCCTCGTAATAAGTGACCCAGGATGGTAACTCTGCTTTCGATATTTGTCAATCCGGTAATCTGAGCAGCAACCTGGCGGGAAACACCGCCAAGCCTGATCTTGTCCGGAGAAGTTTCTACATTTTGATCAACGACCATCTCTCCCCCCATAGCCTTGGCCCCTTCACCAACAACAACAATGGAGAATCTTTTCCCGGCAGCATTTCTGGCTTTGACAGCATTACAGACCGCTTCTATATCATAAGGAAATTCCGGCAATAGAATAATATCACCACCTCCGGCTAACCCCGATGCTAAAGCTAACCATCCGGCATAACGGCCCATTACTTCGACAATCATTACTCGATGATGAGACTGAGCGGTCGTATGTATTTTATCTATCGCCTCGGTTGCAGTTGTAACTGCTGAATCAAAGCCAAAGGTTACATCA
>JBDRQG010000309.1:0-9294 GCA_043826475.1 bacterium | reverse complement strand
AAAGTGAAGTTGTCTGAAGATATATCCTCATAAATACAATTAATCTACTCCCTAATTAACACTATTACCATAATGTCCCTTCAGGTTGTAACTGGGAATTAACTACCCTCCTAATAGGTGAGGGACAATTTCTAGAAAGTTCTTCCATGGTCGATTTTAGGAATTAACAGACCTGCCTATTAGTAGAGGGCGATAACGCCTGAAAGATAATTTTTACATAGGGAGATAAAAGATGATCGCAATAAATACGGATAAGCCGGTGTCAATCAGCATTGCAGCCGAAATTTCGAACACAACCGTGAAGATGCTGCGATACTGGGAAGAAAAAGGCTACATCACACCTGAGAGAGTTTACTCTGGGTCCCGTGGCTACAGATTTTACTACCCTGCAGATCTGCAGAAAATCACCAAAATCAAAGATTACATTAACCAGGGCTACACGCTGAATGCAGCTGCACGGATGGCTGATGAAGAAAAATCAAACAACAGGAGGAATATATGAACAATGAAAAATACTGATAAAATAAAACAGAAAACCAACGCCGATGAAATTCTTGAAAACGCTCATTCCTTGATAGGGCAACATATCATCCCGCAAAAGTCAAAAATCTGGATGATTACGTCTATCAACAAAATTGTGCCGGTGCTGAAGAAAAAATACTGGCTGGAGGAAGAAGACATTCAACAGTTCGTTTTCCTGGAATTTCTCGCGCTGAACAAACACGAAAAATTCAACCCTGCACAAAGCTGCCTCTATACCTATACGGCCCGTCACACGCATTTCGCCGTTATGAACATGTTAAATGTTTATGAGCGGACCTTTAAAGATGTGGTCGAGTTCAAATCCTTTGGTGAATACCTCTGGACCAGTTCAAGGGAAGAGTCTGACGAACCAATGTTAGTTGCAGTTGATATGGGACAGCATTTTCTGAGATCCGAAGATGACCTGCTGGACAGGTTGATTGAACGCACAACCCCGGAGGATATCTTGATTAGAAAAGAGTTCTGGGGTCTGGTTTACGGTTACTATGACGAAGTAGATGTCATGGTGCTGCTGGGCATGATGAATAGAAAAGAAGCTGCAGCAAAATTTGATATGGAGCATGAGGCATACACAAAGAGCCTCCAGAGAAAAAACGTATACTTCCGGGACATCGCAACCAAGGCAGGATACTGTTGATTTAACACGCCCGCCGTCACGGGCGGGCACAAGTCCATCTTATTGATAAAGCCATCACTGGCTGACCGTTTCGGGCCAGCATTCCATCATTCCTGTTTAAGCCAAATCAGACTGCCGGTAAAGCAGCTATCCTGCATCATTTGATTGAGCTGACTCAACAAGATATACGAGGCCCAGCCAGGGCGGATCTCGGTCATTTTAAAATCAACCCTTCTGACACAAGGCCTTTCAGCCTTGACCAGAGTCCTAAACGCGGACGGCGTTCCGCAGCGGAAAAACATCGCTACGGAATTAATTTTCAACATGTTTGGAAAAACAATTTTAACGGTCCAACATTAACCTGTTGCTACCGAAATGGTAGAATACAAGAATAACCCGGTAATCTTGAAAAACCCTTCTACTAATTATATATGCACATCTGTCGCAAAATCGGACAAATAAAATGAAAATAAATACATTTTTATTATTTTTTCTCTTAAACAGGCCTTCTGCAGCAATTATCGACCCGGTTAGTAGTAATAAATATATAAAGTAGTTATCCCATATCTCTTCAATAAATCAATACCCGTATCCCTTAAACCAACACATCCGCATCCCTAGTCCAGTATCTCTCATGCAGCCTCACCGCTGCACTACCCTCATCCGCTTACCCAACTCTCCTCCCCATACCCATATCCTGGTTTATAGTTTTATAGACTACGATACCGGAGTCGAAATGGAACCGTGTTCAAAGACAACCGATGATGCTGGTTTATGCAGAGACGGATGAGGTGATACGGAGGTGCTGGTTTATACAGATGATTTATATACTATTATTGGTCAGTCAGTCTGAGTCAGGGATTGGGCTCAACATATCCACCGTACATCTTGATACTTTAGGAAGGATTCACAACTTTCAATGGATAGCAGCTATCATGAGTTGCTAAGTGAGGATATAATATAGGTTATTGACTTAAGGAAGAAGCCCTTAAAGCAATAAAACAACAACGTCTCCTGTGTCACTCCATTTTTGTCAAAGAGCGATGACCGTTACCGATATTGGCAGCGGTCTTTTTTTGTTTATTTAATTAAGTATGTTGTTACCGGAATTTTAAGTTTGCTAAATAGTTATGTTAACGGCAAACTTTAAAAAAATTCTGTATTGGAAATTATTTTTTTAAAGTTTGCATATGACTCTTGTTGGCCTTCATAATAAAAATAAATATTTTGGGGAATGATGTATAATCGATGATTATACGTATGGGATGTATTGTCTAAATATGAAATTTCAAAGCTTGGCATTTCTTTAAAGTTGATACTTTTCGAAGTTAAAATTTCATAATTTTTCTTTCTGAGAAAGTCTTCAATCTCATTTTTTTTAAAAAGTGAAAGATTTTTTTCTCTCACATGCAAATAGCCGTCATCATTATCCCACATGAAAAAAATTAATCCTTCTTCATGAAGCTTGTAAGCGATATTACCTTGAAAGCTTATTATTAAATTATTCCACTCAACAGGATTGCTGTTGTTCGCTTTCCAGATAAAGAAACTTAATTGTGATTTGAATATAAAAACTATAATTCCAATTAGGAAAAATATTGTTGTGAACACTCCAATATATTTACTTGTTTTAATATCCATCGTCTCCTCTTTAGTTGATTGAATGAAATTATGGGCATGAAGTAGAAACACCAGGAATATTGGTTGTATGTTTAGTGGCTTCAAGTAAATTTGAAAGCCCTTCTTTGTTTAACTCATTAATTTCAATAGACAAGTGTTCCGCTTTTGATGAATCAGGTATACCCATATTAAATTCGTTTTCAAGTTGATTTTCTTTATCAATTTTTTCATCAACAACATTTGATGCTTTATCTAGGTATTCATAAGTTTTATAAAATCCGTAAATACCAACCCCAACTTTAATAATGCGAACACCCCATATGATCGCAGGAACTACCCATAATCCTTCCGGATCAATCATATTCACAGGATTGGCACCCGCATATTTATATAAATTCAACCCCCCAGCCAATCCAATCGGATCAGGAGTCAAATACCTCCCTGTAGCAGGATCATAATACCTATTCCAATTATAATGCAATCCGGTCTCGCTATCGAAATACTGGCCCGGGAATCTGAAATTGTTCTCCACAGTCTCCACATCAGCAGATACCTCACCAAAAGGCTCCTGATTGGCCTTCCAGACCACATCCCCAAAGACATCCATCACTACCTGCGGGGTACCGAGGTGATCATTAATATAGTAATATACTTCTGCTGTGGGGTACAGAGGTTCTGCCAAAATAGTCGGCCCTGCATTTGCCACCTGAATCCTTCTTTCCGGTGTTTCCCCGTCATACCGTGATGGATGCGGATTATTGGTTTCATTGATAGCCAATAGGTCAAGGGCCATCTCTACTGTCGTCAGTTCATCACCCAAGACATTGATTACATCACTCCAGTACTGCGTACCGTTATAGTCAGCCCTGAACTTGTATGCTTTGGCTGGGATCAGGAAACTAGAAAGCCCTGCTATATCGGTCTTCGTCATCCTCCCAAGATACGATCCTGTCTCAGTGAACAGATACACAGGCACATTGCCAAGATCAGCACCGCTCATGGTGACATGGACATCAGCCTGACCATGGTTGATGTTGATGGCAAAATCCTGCCAGGTGACAGTATCAGACCAGTATTGACTAGACATAAAGTCAGACCTGAACTTGTATTCCTTTTCTGGCAGATTAAAGGTGACCTGACCATTGGCATCGGAAGTGGCATTTATGCCCATATACGATCCGGCACCGCTGAACAGGTATGTTTTCACGCCACTGATCGGGGTGACATCAGGGTTGAAGGTCTCATTCACAGTGACCGTGACATCTTGGTGCGGGATGGTGAGACTTTCTGAAAGGCTGCCTGGAATGGCAATTACATTAGTCCAGAACTGGTAGCCTAAATAGTCTGCCCTGAAATTATATTCCCCCTGGGGCAGCAGGAATGAAACTTTACCTTGCTCATTGGATGTCTCATTTATATTAAGATATGTGCCAGTCCCGGTAAAGACATACACAATAACACCGGCAACCGGCTGTCCACTGTTTGTTACAGTAACCTCAGCCAGCCCTTCAGGGATGATAATGGATTGATCTGTTCCGTTAAAGACTGCGGACCAGAACTGCTGGGACAGATAGTCGGCCCTGACCTTGTAATCCATGTTGGGCAGATTGAATACAACTTGCCCTGAAGCATCGGTATCCTGGTATTGACCCAGGTAGGAGCCTGCAGCAGTAAAGAGATAAACCCTGGCGTTTCTGGGTTGTGAATCAGTATCATTTAAGCCGGTAACGGTTATGGTTTTATCCTGATGCGGTATATCAACTATGATGTCAGCATCAATGGACACACTGGCAATATCCGACCAGAACTGATACCCCAGGTAATCAACCCTGAGTTTATAATCACCGCCTGAAATCTGAAAACCTACCTGTCCGTTTGCATCCGTTGTTGCGTTTATGCCAAGATAGGCTCCTGACTGTGAAAAGAGATATACTTTGACGCCAGCAAGGGGTTGAGCTGCAGCCTTCTGAACTGTTGCCGTAAGTGTGCCTCCGCCAATGTCCATGGGCACCAGATTAACGCCACCTGCAGCAATGGTTGTTACATTGCTCCAATATTGGCTGCTAAGATAATCTGCCCGGAATTTATAAGACTCTCCAACCGGCAGATCAAAGGTCACCAGGCCGTTGGCATCGGTTGTCTGGTATAGGCCGAGATAGGTACCGGTATCGCTGAACAAATAAACCTTTATACCTTCTCTTAATTCTCCGGCAGCAGTAACAGTTACTTCTGTTGGTTCGTCCTCTATAGCTACAGGAACTAAATTGGTGCCGGGAACAACTATGACATCGGACCAGAACTGGCTGGAGAGATAATCAATCCTAAACTTGTAATAGCCGTCTGTCAGGTCGTCACGACTGAAGCTGGCAATACCGTTTTCATTTGTAACACCATAAAGCCCTGTATAGCTTCCTGTTTCAGTAAAGGCATAAACCTTGGCATTTGCTAAGGGGCCATTTCTGCTGGTTGAGACCTGTACGGTAATATCAGTAGGTGCGTAGGCATACTGGGTCAACCGCTCTCCATACAGATAAATATATTCTCTTAACACCTTGCCCTGCTCGTTTGATTCAGCAATCAAGTTGCCGGACTGGTCGTAGGAAGAGACCGTTATCTCACCTGCTGCATCTTTCTTCACCCGCTGACCATTGGCATTATACAGGTAGCTTCCTGCTACCTCGCTGTTGAGCCTGGCTTCAATCAATCTGTTATTTTGATTAAAGGTGAGTGATTTTTCTGCGTATGTTGTCGGGTTTCCATTAGCATCGTAAGTGAAACTTTCCTGGGTCTGACCGCTAATCGAGGCAAGCTGGTTGGAACCCGAAACATAGCTGTAAGTATCTGTTTGTCCATCATCGGACTTGGTTAGCCTGTTGCCGACTGGATCATAACTATAGCTGATGGTGCCATAATAACCCCCGATTGCTTCAATTAACCTGCTAACTGCATCATAAGTATATGACTGGCTTGCTGCAGGCTCTATACTGTTGTTGATTGAAACAATATTGCTTAATGGGTCATAGGAGTAAGTACGATGATAAACCGGATCAGCCTGAACCGAGGAAAGCCTGTTGAGTGTATCATAGGTGTTTATCAATTCAATGCCATTGCCATAGGTAAGATTGGACAACGGGCCAACAGACAGATACTGGATGTTATCAGTCAGGGTTTGACAAGCCGCATCCATGCAACTTTCCACTGATATGACCCGGCCTGCCGTATCCCTGGTGTATGAAACGGCCCTGCCGCTGGGATAGATTGTGCTTACCAGGTTGTAGGCTGAGTCATACTGGTAGACTGTTGAATAGGTTATACCGTCTATAACCTTATCTTCTTGAATAAGGTTGCCAACCGGATCGTAACTGTAAGCAGTTGTACCCGTTTCATCAGTTATACCGGTTAGCCTGCCAAAGCCATTGGTGCTCTCGTCATAGGTATAGGAAATGTCCGCATCTGTGGGATAGTCGATCAGAATCAGCCGATCCAGTGTGTCATAAGAGTACTGAACAGTCACTCCGTTAGCATCAGTACGGGATGTGAGATTACCGATGGTATCATATGTGTAATTGGTTTCATTGCCAAGTGAATCAATTTCCTTAGTAAGTCTTCCCAACACATCATAGGAAAAACTGGTGACATTACCATTGGCATCTGTCAGTGATTTTAATTTATCCACACCGCTACTGCAGGATGAGCAGCCAGAGGTGGAGCCGTAATTGTACTGGGTAAGGTTGCCGAGCGGGTCTTCGACTTCAATGACCTGATCCTGGGAGTTGAAATCAAAATTTGTGACATTGCCGTTGGCATCGGTCTGCGAGGTGCGATTACCGTTATAGTCATAAGTAAATGTTGTTACATTACCCAACGCATCGGTCATGCTGACCATGTTGCTACGGAAATCATATATAAATGTGGTTGTATTGCCAAGAGCGTCTGTCTGACTAGCCCTATTACCCAGAGCATCATAGGTAAAGGTGGTTACTGCACCTGAATAATCTGTAACTGATTCTATGTTACCATTAACATCATAGATGATTGTCATGATCTGTAGCAACGGATTGGTTGAAGATGTCAACTTGCCTGCAGAATCATATTGATACTGGATGGTGTTGCCAGCCTGGTCGGTCATACTGGTGAGGTTGCCGTTTACATCGTAAACATAGTTGGTTGTTTTGCCCTCTACATCGGCAATACTGGTAGCCTGTCCAAACCCGTTGTAGGTATAGGTTGTTGTCTGGCCCAAGGGATCGGTTACCGAAGTACGGTTACCGTTAGTATCATAGGTATAGGTTGTGGTTCTGCCAGCTTCATCAGTTGCACTAAGCGGATTGCGGTTATCATCATAGGTTTTTGAAGTAGAATCACCCAGAGGAGATGTAACTCCTAACCTATTTCCGGTTTGAACCTCATAGGTAATTTGCCTGACAGAACCATCTTTATCGGTAAACAATGATGTTTTTACATCACCTTCTTCTGTTGGATAGGTAATTGATCGAACCCTGCCTTCAGCATCTGTGGTTGTTAGTGCTCTGCCTTTTGAGTCATAGGTATAGGTAACAGCATTTCCTTCGGGATCGGCTTTAGACAGGAAAAGACCGTTTGGGTTGTAGGTATAAAGCCACTGGCCGCCATCCGGGTTGGTAACTGAGTTAAGGGTGTTACCAGTTATATCAAATTGGTAGGTGTTGCCTCCTGGATCAGTAATAGCTGTCAGGTAATTACTCAAATCATAACTGAAAGTGGTTATACGACCGGTAGAGTCAGTAATTGATGTAAGAAGATTGTTGGTATAACTGAAGGTCTGGGTGTTGCCATTCCTATCAACAACTGTTGATAAGTTTCCATCAATATTGAAATTAAACAGGGTTCCGTCTTTCTCGTTTATAGTAAACGTATTATCACCATTTTGGGCCAGGTTCGAGTAATCACCCACTGAAGGCGTATAACCACCGCTGCCGTCCGGAGTATAAAGCCTTTGGTTGTCCATGCCGAATCTGGCAACCACCTCGCCATTGCTACCTTCTCGTAAAAGAATCTCGTAACTATGGCTCCAGCCTCTACCGAGCGGTCCGCTTAAACCATCAAAGCTGTTATAGTGTAGCGTTACATTAGTGGTAATGCCTGCCCCATTAGTTGAGAGCAGATGCTGGTTGTGGGAAATATTGCCGTTGGCTACATTTGCAGAGGAACTCCATGGAACTGATATGCATTTAAACTTAGGGGGTGGTTCAATAATGATGGTGTGAGTTATGGTGTCTAAACAGTCTTCACCTGTATCCCGTATTCCGTTATTATTAGTATCTTCCCAAGCAGTAAGTTCAGCATTATATGTACCGGGACCAAAAACTTCCAGGTCGCCATCTTTACCGTCCCAGACAATATCAACCACTGTGCCGGAACCGCTTTCAGTAAATGCACGGGTTTGTTGGGCAGTAGCATCATCACCAGAGACTGTCCATTGCCATGATATTGGTTCGGATGAAGATGTTGTGATATTGGCGCTAATAGTTATTTGGTCCCCAGCTAAAGGGTTAATGGTATTTTTTGAAACATTGAAATTATTGATGGCAAGATCACAAACAATACATGTATTTGGATTAGGTAAATTCCCGGCCTCAACAAATTTGACACCTTCAGCAGCCATTTGGGATTGAATTTCTAGAAGAAAAGCCTCAGAAAAACCATTGTTCCAGCCATAATAAAGAGAAACTAAGCCGTTCATCGCACCAACATACCCAAACATATAATGATAAAAGACAGGGAATATACCTACTGTTACATTTGGCAAATAATGAGTATTTGTTCTATTTCCACCAGGATAGTGTGAAATTGGCATATACCTGTCCACACAAACCAAAAAACCACAATTTTGTTCCCAAAAATCTATATAGTTCTCACCTGTTGTTACGGGTGCTCCGGTATCTGTAAAATAATCAAAAATGTCCTGCCCTACAAATTCACCAGCTGGAACTTGCATAACTTTACAAGTCGAATTGCCCCACCATGTATTGACTTCGGCTAAAGAAAAATCCGGAAAACCTAACAGAAATAAAGCAACAAAAAGCCGCAATAAATTTTTTTTCATCGTAGCTACCCCAAATATGGCATAATTAGCAGTATTCAGTACTACCTTACATTGACAACAATGATGCAAAATGCGTAGAAAGAACGCAGGCATTTAGTTATATCTAGTGCTTTCTGCCCTCGGTTTACCACCCCCTGCTTTGCTATAGGTTAAGATTTACAACAAACTCCTGATTTTTCTAATAAATCTCAAAATATAGCGCAACAAAAAAAAGGGAAATATACGTATCTAGCTACTTACAAAATATACGTATTTATCTATTTGTTTTCCTAATAGCAAAGGATTCCTTCTCTGGATATATACGAAAAGTTTTTTTAGGACAGGGAAAGATCGATGCGATTAAAACTTGTTATTTATAGGTTTAATCTTTCTTGTAAGGGAATTTGAAAAGAAGAAAGGATGTGAGAATTGAAGCATCAAAAGTTACGTG
>JBDRQG010000308.1:0-2067 GCA_043826475.1 bacterium | reverse complement strand
TCAACGCTGAAGAAGTCAAACCTGCTATTATTGAAGCATTAAACAATGGTGATACCGCTTCTGCCATAAGCCTATTAAATAATGAGATTTCGGTAGATAAAGCTTACCATTATAACTATTATATTCTTGGTATGATCCGGTATAATCAGGATCGTCTTGAGGAAGCTCGAGATCTATTTCTGACAGCCCTTGACAAGAAAAAGAATCATCTGGAATCAAAGTATCAACTCGGTCTTTGTTATATTAAACTTGGGAACCTTGATGCTGCTTTGGAACAGATGACAGAAGGTCGTAAAAAAGCCAGAAATGGTATGAAGAATATATTTGAAAATGGCTATGGGCTGGTAATGCTGGCTAAGCAGAATTACACCGAAGCTGATCTGGCTTTTCGCCAGGCTATTGTTGGTGATTCTACCATTGCCGAATATCATATAAATCTCGGTGACGCCAATTTTTATAGTGGTGTCCCATATCTGGCTATGATGGAATATGAAAAAGCTCTGCAATTAGATACCGCTGGCCTTGAAGTTTATTTCCATTGGGCGGAAGCCTGTCTCGAAGCAAAAGATTATACCTGTGCCATAGAAAAATTAAGAACTGTTTTAACAAAAGATAGTACTCATGCCCCGGCATGGATGAGAGCCGGTGAAATATATTTTAAAGCCGGTCTTTCCTCCCGAACTAGAGAAGAGCGCAACGAAAGATTTAAAGAGACTATTGGATCATATAAACGGTTTCTTGAACTTACCAATGCAATTCCGGATTCTTCAAATGTTCGTGTCTTTTTTGGCTTGGCTATGGCTTATGCTAATCTTTATGGTTATGAAGATGCTGTGAAATATTTCGATGCCGTTCTTTCGATTCCCTATGAAGCCCGTGATATTTATTTTAATTACGGTAAAGCTTTGTGGGGTATTAAGGACTATGAGAAGAGCACCGAGATGCTTTTGAAGCATATTGAATGGGTTAAAAAGCAGGGGGCAGATTATGACTCCCGCATCTCTGACGTAGAACTATACCAGTTGCTTGGCGATGATTATTTTTACCGTGACCCGAAAGATTATTCGACTGCAATTGGGTATTATAAGAAATCTCTTGAAAAGAATCCTGATCAAAATAGAATATTACAGAACGTGGCAGTCGGGTATCATTCACTGCAGAGCTATGCCCAGGCAATTGAATATTATGATAAGCGAATTGAAGCTGGTGTTGATTCTTCCAATATGAACATAATAAAGAATGCGGCATACTGCGCCCTTAATTTGGCTAATCAGGCTGGTGAAGGTGGTGATGAAGAGTTTGTTGACGAAGAAGGAGAGGCAGCTCCGCCTGCTAATCCGGATGAATTATACCGCAAAACTGTTGATTATATGACTCAATATCTGCAATACGATCCCAGTGATTCCAAAGCTCTGATGATGGTTGCCAATACAAATCTTTATCAGCTTGGCAATTGCGAAGAAGGTGTTAAGTACTTTCAACAATTACTCACGATTGAACCTGATAACTGTGATGCTAAAAAATCATTAGGTTATGCTTATTTCGGAGGCGTTTGCAATAAGAATTACTCCAAAGCCCTCGGCTATTTGGTAGATGCTTATAATTGTATTAAAGCTGATGCCAATGGCGGCCCGTGTTCTGATGTCCCGTTGGTGCTTTGGGTAGCTCAATGTTATCATCTGAGAGCCGCTGATAAATCCAAGGAAAAAGAAGGATCAGGCGAAGATGATTTTAGGGAGGCCTACGATTGGTATGGCAAAGTCTTGAAATGTGACCCGAATCATGCGGAAGCCAAGAAAAACAGGGATGAAATTAAGTTTGAATTTTCTGAAAAATGATTACGATATATATAATTTACGAAATTATGTGTGTGTTTAGGAGTCTGAATGGCTGACGATAAAAAAAAGAATAGTTCTGCCAATCGCATCAAAGAAAATGATCGAATGAAGTATATCGGATTTGAAGTTTTTCCCGGTAAAATAAAGGATCTATTTAAATCTGATGCGGAAAAGGACAAATTTGTCAAGAATCTTCAGGCTAAAAGAGCCAGTGGTGAAATAATTCGAG
>JBDRQG010000307.1:0-4619 GCA_043826475.1 bacterium | reverse complement strand
AAAACCTTACAGCGCATGCATGAAAGCAAACAACACACCATAAAAGAAATCTGCCAAACTGATCTTTCCCCAATTTTGTAGAGTCAACATTAAGCTGAATTAGTTCAGACTTAATCTGACAGAAATCGAAAAGGGGGTTGTTTCAAATCGGACAATAAAAAAAGCCGGAGATCACTCCCCAGCCTTTTAACAAATTAAAGAAAGATTCAGTTTTGTTGTTTTGATTTTACCAAAAGGTTAGACTTGGCAATATTTAAATCAAGGAAGAGTGGAAAAACAAAGGTATTTTCAATTACGGAATACTTATTAGTAAATCTTCATCATGCATAAAAGTAAAATTATACTTGTCTCCTTCGGTACTTGCTATCATTACTCTTATCATATAGTCAGTGCCGGTATGAGTGTATGTGTGACTGATTGTTATAGGAAGTGAACCTGCATATTCAGATGTATTCCTGTCTCCCCAAAAAACTATGATGTCCTTGATATCTATGGTCGATAACTTTGAGACAGAAATGTAGAGTGATGCTTTTGCATTATCTAAGGCTGTGTCAAAATCAATTGATGGAGGAGGTATTTCTACTATTTCTGCCGATATGGAAAGATTTTTTATATTCTTTTTCCCACTACCCACCTCTGTCATTGTTAGACTGGTAATATAATCTCCTGTGTTATCATACTGATAAACAATGATGTCATTCCCATTACCACCTATAACCGACCCAGAGCCACCAAAATCCAAAACTTTACTACAAGTCCTATCTTCTTTGACACAATTTATCATCTCGTAGCAGTCTGACTGACTAGTATCAAAAATAACAACATTGTTTGTGTCATCTGAAGGAAAAGAGGTATATAATGAATTCACCACTGTATAGTTTATGAATGAACATGGATCGTTGTAATCATTAGGATCAGTTTCACCAGAATCGACTACTCCGTTCTGATTAGGATCTTCAACCTTATCAGAAAGACCATCACCATCAGTGTCTATTGAATCTATACTAACTTCATCGGCGCCCATATCCGTAATAGGATTCAAGCCATTCCCAGTGTCTAAAATCCATGGGATATCAATCCTTCTGCTATCACCATCAATGTCATTTTTAGGTAAGTCTGGCGAGTTATTGTCACCACTATCAATACATGGAGAAGTTATTTGAAGATGGACATCCCAATTTGTTGGATCTGGATCAGAATTATTTACAAATAAAGGATCCTCGCTGATATTGCCAGCACCAACATACCCTCCTTGAACATCAGAATAAGTAACGGCCATAGAGCCGGAATCAACGTTGACTGAATCTGGAATGTTTCCCCACAGAATGCTGTTAACTACAGATGAAGTATCAGAATTTAAAATTCCACCACCAATAGTAGCAGCATGATTAGCTGCTAAGGTGGTGTTGCTTACGGCCATAGAAGGTCCTTTATTATACATACCGCCACCAGCATTAGCCGAGTTCCCAAGAAAGATACTATTTGTTACTATTGATGAATATATGTTAGATAGACCTCCTCCATTATAACCGGCAGAATTTCCTAAAAATATAGAGTCTCTTACAACTAAAGGAGACCCATTATTGATTCCACCTCCATTATCATCTGCGGTATTTCTTAAAAAAGTAGTCTTGATAATTGTTGGGGAAGATGTGACATTATTTATCCCTCCCCCACTTAGATAGCGAGCTGAGTTATCTACAAAAAGACAATCTTTCACTACTGGGGAAGATAAATAATGATTATCCATTCCACCTCCAAAATCAGCGGAATTTAATGAAAAAATAGAGTCTTTCACTATTGGGGAGGAGCTTTCATTAGCCATTCCACCGCCTCCACCAAGACCAGGACCAGCTGAATTTTCTGTAAAAATACTGTTGGTTATGGTTGGTGATGAATAAGAATTATACATTCCACCACCGTAAAAAGCCTGGTTCTCAGAATAGATATTATAGCTAATGATTGGTGAAGAGTAGGAGTTATACACCCCACCCCCATCATGATTTGCCGAATTATGAGAAAAAATGATGTTAGTTATGATCGGCGAAGAGTAGGAGTTATACATCCCCCCCCCATCTCTCTCTATATAAAGTGGATAGGAAGCGTTGGCATTGCCTCCAATGATAGTGAAGCCATCTAAGATAGCAGAATTATTTAACTTTGTTCCCATAGGGTGGAAAAAAACATGAAAAACATTATCGCTACTATCATCTTTTAGACCAATATCCCCGCTCAAAACCGTTGGATTATTCTCCCAATTCCTATCAGCAAAAGAAATGAGTCCGTCTGTAGGGTCAAAACCGCCATAAATAGCAACATCATTTTTCATTTGAAATGCCTTATAACGATCTGTGTTACCCCCACATCTTCTTGATGGTAAATATGTTCCTTCTGCTACCCATATTTCATCTCCTCCATCAGCTACATCTAGAGCTTTTTGTAAACTTAAAAAAGCATTTGGCCATGAAGTGCCGTTGTTAGCTCCTGTAGCTTCAGCATCTACAAAGAAAATTTCTTTAATGTCATTGTTAGGAGTACTATGTTCAAAAAAATAGACAGAACCAGAATCAACACTATTACCATCACCTGCTTTAATAGCTCCTACCACGGCATGATGATTACTAATTGCTACTGAAGTCCCAAAGCTATCATTAGGATTCCCGTTCAGAGGTAAAAGCTTTTGCTGATCTTCTACCCAGAAATTACATATCCTACGAAAAACGTAAGCCGAACCAGATTCCGAGTCATCAGCGTCAGTAAGCAATGCCCTAAGGAGGGCAACATCTCCACTTATGTCAACAGAAGTGCCTAGTTTTTCGTATGGTTTGCCGTCTAGCGCAAAAAGCTTTTTTTGTTGTATCCAAGAGTAACCATTCCATCTAAATACATATGCAGCACCAGCATCTACTCCTTGCTCATCGTCCCCCTCTGCGCCAACCAGGATGGTGTCAACGCTTATAGAGACAGCATTACCAAATCTAGAATCTGAATATAAATTTGAAGGTAATAATCTTTTCTCTTCTAGCCAACTATTACCATTCCAGCGAAAAATATAAGCGGTTTTTTTACCTACCGCTCCAATTACGGCGAGGTTTGCATCTATCGATACAGAATCACCGAAAAGAGCATTAGAGTACATATCACTTGCAAAAAGTTTTTAATCTTCTTCCCAAACGTTACTATTTTTCCTAAATATATATGCAGACCCTACAGAAAAGGAACGTCCTATGGAGTTAGTAAACAACCCAGAAGGAGAACCTATTAAAATCGTCTCACCGTTTATTGCAACCGACTTCCCAAAGTTCTCATGTGAAACACCATCAGAAGGTAAAAGTTTTTGCTCTTCGATCCAGTTATTTCCGTTCCATCTAAATATATACGCCGCACCAGAGTCTAAACCGTTGTCATCTTCTAAATGGGCGCCAACTAAAGCAAGATTCTCGTAAATTGCTACAGAAGATCCAAAGCGATCATTAGGTTCACCATCAGAAGGTAAAAGTTTTTGCTCTTCAATCCAACTAGTTCCGTTCCATCTAAATATATATGCAGCACCAGCATCTAGCCCTAGCTCATCGTCCCCCTCTGCGCCAACCAGGATGGTGTCACCGCTTATTGAAACAGAGTTGCCAAATCTATTATTGTCAACACCATCAGATGGGAGAAGTTCCATTATTTCATTAATGATTGTAACTCCATATCGAATTGTTGAAATGCTTCTTTCATAGGTACAACTATCCCCATATGTATCCTGTCCAGGATTATTTATTGACAACATATCCTCAGTTAATTGACCAGTGAAAGTACCTTCTCCACCGCTATCAACAAAAGTATGAGAGCTAGTTCCACTAATTTGTCCTGTCTCTGTAATGGTACCGATTAGTTGGATGTTCTCCGTAAATGTATTGTTACCTAGTATAAAAGTTCCTGTAGCTGTTCCACTAAATGTGTTGTCGACTTGCTCAGAAATAGTCATATTCAATGTTGCTGAATATGTCCCATTATCGGATGACTCTATACAGTTCGCCACTACGATTGTATATGAACCTGAATACATCCCTTTAATTTCTGGAGTTGCATGGGCCTCGGAATGGCCAACTATTAGATATAGAAAAAATACACAAAAAATTTTGGCAAACTTAAACGATAATAATTTCATTTTATCCACAATTGGTTCCCGATTTTATATCGAGCGAGTTGATTACATATAGAATGTCCCAGCAATTCTCCTTCCTGCTCATACTCTGAATAAATCCATTTTCCTTAAGCAACTTTCGGAAATCACGACTGGCATATTGAACGCCTCGGTCACTATGGACCATTAACCCTTTTGCTGGATTTCTTCTTAAAAGTGCTTTTTGGAAGGCTTTAATCGTAGAATGCCTTTCCAGAGAATCACTGAGATCCCAACCAACTACAATCCTGGAAAAAAGATCTATGAAGACGCTGAGATAATACCACTTCCTGCCAATCTTCAAATATGTCAAATCGCTTACCCAGGCAGTGTTAGGAGAAGACACTGAAAACTCTCTGTTTAATAAATTCTCTGCAACTGGCTCATTGTGTGTTGAATCCGTGGTGACCTTGAATTTCTTTATAGATTTGCACCGAAGTCCGCTTTC
>JBDRQG010000306.1:0-6462 GCA_043826475.1 bacterium | reverse complement strand
CTTTAACCAGATCTACTTCATAAGCCTCTTCAGTTACAGGATGCTCTACCTGAATGCGGGTATTCATTTCCATGAAGTAGTAATTAAGATTATTATCAACCAGAAATTCAATAGTTCCAACGCCGCGATAGTTAACCATCCTGGCGCCATTTAAAGCAGCTTCACCCATTCTACGGCGAAGGTCCTCTGTCATCAAAGGGGATGGCGTCTCTTCTATCAGTTTCTGATGGCGTCTCTGAATGGAACAGTCTCTTTCGCCAAAATGGAAAAAGTTGCCATGCTGATCACCAATAAGCTGAATCTCCACGTGATGCGGATTGAGAACAACCTTTTCGAGATAAAGATCAGGATTACCAAAGGCATTGCCTGCCTCGGCTGATGCGAGATGAAAGCCTCTTTCGAGTTCGGCAACATCACGGCAGTAACGCATCCCTTTACCCCCGCCACCAGCGACAGCTTTAAGGATAACCGGGTAACCAATATCTATTGCAAGTCTTGTTGCTTCCTGAAATGAGCCGACAATACCTTCCGAACCGGGAATTATCGGGACACCAGCATTCTTCATTAAATTCTTGGCTTTAATTTTGTCTCCAAGATTTCTGATTTGATCCGGTGTTGGTCCAATAAAAATCAAACCACAGGATTCACATATTTCAGCAAAATCAGCATTTTCCGCGAGGAAGCCGTAACCGGGGTGGATAGCTCCGGCATTGGTTACTTCGGCGGCCGCTATAATACGCTTATAATCGAGATATGATTTGTTTGCCGGAGCCGGTCCAATACATACATCTTCATCAGCAAAACGAACATGAAGAGCTTCAGCATCTGCTTCACTATAAACAGCAACTGTTTTAAGCCCTAACTCACGACAGGCTCTTATAATTCTAAGGGCTATTTCACCCCGATTGGCTATTAATACTTTATCAAACAAAACACCTTCCTTTTAATAAGAAACCGCTTTAAAAACAAAACGGTTTCAATACAAGTGATAAATATACTACAAATAACAGATAGTGACAACACAAAAGGATGTCGGACAATTATACACCTGAAATGAGAAATATTTTTAAAAATCAATAACTCAATAGACGGCAAGAAGTTGCGGCATTTAACAAAAATCTCCCTGAATCTGATTTCAGGGAGATTTTTGATAAATATTCAATCTATTTCTTAGTATTTATTAAAACCGCCAGAGTTGGAGGAATCTGTTTTTTCTGACTTGGCAATATCTTCTTCCCAGCGATCGGAGGTTCCGGTAATTCCTTTTACGCGCAAATCGAAATCATCAGGATTGGTAGCATTGGCAACAGCTGTATCATAAGAAATAACCCCTTGTTTATACAGCCTCATAATAGCCTGATCGAATGTCTGCATCCCATACTGGACAGCTCCACCTTCGATTAGCTCTACAATTTCAGTCCATTTTTCCGGGTCCATGATACATTCCCTGATAGCAGCCGTACTAAGTAAAACTTCAACCGCCGGAGCTCGACCGGGTTTATCACTGCGAGGTAGTAATCGCTGGCAAATAATAGCTTCCAGAGTACCAGCCAGCAGAAGCCTGATTTGTTGATGCTGATGCGGAGGGAAGAAGGAAACAATGCGGCTGATAGTTTCGACAGCATCCATAGTATGCAGAGTAGAGAGAACCAGATGGCCAGTGTCAGCGGCAGTAAGAGCTATTGACATAGTTTCCAGATCTCTAATTTCACCAATTAAAATAACATCAGGATCCTGTCGGAAGGCATGCCGAAGAGCTGATGAGAAGGTCTCGGTATCACCACCAACTTCACGTTGGGAAATAATCGATTTTTTGTCGCGGTAAATATATTCAATAGGATCTTCGACTGTCAGAATATTTTCTGTCCTGGTTTCGTTCATTTCTTCAATCATAGCTGCTAAAGAAGTCGATTTACCAGAGCCGGTTGTGCCAGTGAGTACAATCAAACCACGTCTTGATTGGGAAAGCTTTTTTACGATCGGAGGGAGACTCAATTCTTCAAAAGAGGGGACATTCGTGTTGACCGCCCTAATAGCAATACCACACGTTCCGCGCTGCCGAAATAGATTGATACGAAAACGCCCAAGTTTGGCTACTGAAAGAGCCAAATCCATTTCGTTTTTTCTGAAATATCTCTCTTTCTGCTTTTCGTTAAGAATCTGGCTGACAATCTGATCCATCATGTCCATAGTAAGAGGATCAGTTGCGATTTTTTCCAGTCTTCCATTTACCCGCAAATGAGGAACAACGCCAACCCTGATATGTAAATCCGATGCTTTGCGGTTGAGCATCTCCACCAGCATCTGTTTGAGATTCATTTGGAAATCCCTTTCCGGTTTATATTAGAAAATATTAATCAGGTTCGATAAGAAACAGAGTCTGTCCAAACTCAACCGGTTCGGCATTCTGCACCAAAGTCTTTGCAATGCGGCCGCTTACTTCTGACTCTATTTCATTCATCAGCTTCATCGCTTCCACGATACAAACAACCTGCCCCACAATAATTTTCTGATTCAAAGCTACATAAGGATCAGCGTCAGGAGCGGGGGCAGCATAAAATGTACCCACCATCGGCGATTTGATTGGAATCAGATTCCCAATATCATCTGCTTCGGGAGCAGGAGTGGGCGGGGGGGCAGCCTGTCTTACTGCAGCAGCCGGTGGAGCCTGAGGTGTAAATTCATTGATAATTGGCTGTAGACTGTTATGGCCGTTTGTCGAAGCACCTAACCGTTGTACAATTCTTACCTTGCGGCCCCAACTGGAAACCTCCAATGATTCGATTTTTGAATCTTCCACCAACTTAATTAATTTCTTAATATAAGCATCATTCATCTATTACACCTCTACTGAGAAATATGCTGTGCCGGCTATTTGGCAGCCGGCACCAATTCACTTAAAAAAGTATATAATTTTAATATCAGAGTTCCAACAAGTTTTTTGGAGCTTTATTTAATACTTTACAGCCGCTTTTTGTAACGACAACATCATCTTCAATACGAACTCCACCCCATTTAGGGATATAAATTCCCGGTTCGACTGTTACAACTTGATTTACTTTAAGAATATCCTTTGATAAAGGCGACAATCTCGGCCCAATATGCACAAAATAGCCAATTCCATGACCGGTTCCATGCCCAAACTGTTTGCCATAACCTGCTTTGGTAATAATATTACGGCAAACTTCGTCAACCGCCTTACCTGAAACACCGGCTTTTACTTTATTAACTCCTGCTTTTTGAGCCTTTAATACGGTATTATATATCTTTTTCTGGCGATCAGTTGCTTTGCCAACAACTACCGTACGAGTCATATCAGAAACAGAACCATTTATTGTAGCTCCAAAATCAAAAGTTACAAAATCCCCTTTTTTAACTTTTTTGGTGCTGGCGGCTCCGTGCGGAAGAGCAGAACGATAACCTGAGGCGCAAATAGTATCAAAAGCTGCCACTTCAGATCCTAACATTATCATCTGGTATTCCAACTCGGCAGAAAGTTCATTTTCTCTAATGCCCGGTTTAATCATAGGGAGAATTAGTTCAAAAGCGCGATCGGAAATATCAGCCGCTTTCTGGAGGTCCTTGAGTTCGTTTTGGTCTTTCACCCAGCCTGTTTCAGAAATGACTTCATCAGCTTTAACTAACAATACTTCCGGCCAGATATGTCTCATTTTACTCTGGTTAGCCATAGTAAAATGGGTGGAATCATAACCAAGCCGCCAATTTTTCTGAATCAGATGCTTATAATCTTTAAGGGCATCCATCGCATCACCAGGGACAATATTTACTTTTGCCCCTTTTACTTCTTTGGCAGCCTGGCCAGTATAACGGAAATCCGTGAAAAAATCAGCTCTTTTCGGGCCAATTATCAACAATCCGGTCGAGCCGCTGTATCCACAAAGATAGCGTAAAAGACTGGCTTTTTTGTCCATCCAGTCATAGTTGGTAATAATCAAGCCATCGATGTTTTGAGCTTTTAAATTTTTCCTGACCTCTTCAATTCTTTTTGATGACATAAATCAATCCTTTTTATATATCTCTTTTTCTAATTTTTCCAATTTATCCATTAATCGGGGGTTTTTATTTTTATCTGCCAGAGTTCGGTAAACCTGAGCGGCTAACCGGTTATGTCCCTGAGCAAGATAGATATCTCCCATTGTTTCTGTATAAAACGGTATTTCTCTCAGATTTGTTTCTTTTT
This sequence comes from bacterium, assembly GCA_043826475.1. Taxonomy (GTDB): domain Bacteria; phylum Zixibacteria; class MSB-5A5; order GN15; family FEB-12; genus DAOWMZ01. The sequence continues at coordinate 2,261 of JBDRQG010000306.1, read as the reverse complement.
TTACGGTAGCTTTTTCTGGTTTGTGCTGCAGTGTTACCGTTTTTGTGGCCGATTCGGTTTTATGTTTGAGGGGTGAATTTAATCCCCGACAACTGGGGGCTATTTCAAGAACCCTGGTATAAAATGCCATAGCTGAGATTTCATCACCCTGACTGAATTTTATGTCGCCTAAAAATTTCAGACTGACAATGTTATCCGGATCATAAGCAAGGACACGATAAAAATTTTCTTCCGCCAGTTCCATCTGGCCCGCAAAAAATAATGCTTTGCCATAAATAATCCATCCCGACACCAGATTGATGTCATGCGAGAGATGTTGTTTGCAAATTTCAACTGTGCGGGAATATTTTCCTTCACTAAGGAATCGTTCTGCAATTGCCGGCCAATAACCCTGAGTACACAAAACTTCAGTCAGTGATGTCTCTTCTTTTTTAATTACTTCAAACATATATGCTAAAGTAGGTTCTGTTTATAAAAAACGCAAGTGGGTTGCTTCAAGTAAATATGTTTTCATTTTAATCGCTTTGTTGCTGGTTTTGTATCGCAGGTGGAGACAAGCCCCACCTCTACGCGAATTAAATTAAAAATATAATGATTTCGTATTAAAAATAATTGCAAGTGATTATTTATTTTTCTTAATCTTTTCACACTCAGCCGATTGGGCAATTGACACTATGCTGCTGGTTGATCTTCCCCTGGTGAGGGTTATCCTTTTAACTATCCCGCCATAAGATTTCACAAAGTCAGCCCCAACTATTTCTGAGATTTTGTAATCGGCCCCTTTTACAAGGATATCAGGCTTAACCTTTTTAATAAGCTTGTCAGGCGTATCTTCACCAAAAATAATCACATAATCAACCACTTTAAGTGCAAGAAGAATTACTGCCCGATCATTTTGATTTTGAAGCGGGCGTCCTTTCCCCTTCAATTTTCTAACCGAGGTGTCAGAGTTCAAGCCAACAATCAAAACATCCCCAAGTTTTTTTGCTTTGGCTAAATATTCGACATGCCCTCGATGGAGAATATCAAACACACCGTTGGTAAAAACGATTGTCTCGTTATTTTTTTGATGTTTTTTTAATGTGGAAGATATTTGAGATTTTTTGAGAATTCTATTGAGATACATTTAATTTTAAAGCCAATTTTGAATATATATTGTTACGAACTAACGTTTGCTGTAACTAAATTTCCGTTTTTCATATTTCGCATCAGTTCTTTAGCGAGCTGTGCTTTTGTAACCGATGCCGTACCAACTTCAGCTACGGTCAAACCGGCTCCGGCATTGGAGACTAAAGCCGCTTCGACAAGATCAGCCCCGGCACAAACCGCCGACACAAATGTCGCAATAACCGTATCGCCGGCTCCGGTAACATCAAAGACCTGGCGGGCAAATGTAGGGATATGAGTGGCATCCTTGCCGGTTTGGAACAATGACATGCCGTCTTTACCGCGCGTGATTAAAATCGATTTGGCATTCAATTGAACAAGCAACCCGTTGCCGACTTCATATAAATCCTGCTCGGTGATGATTCGACGGCCGTAGCCAAACCCGGCTTCATGATGGTTAGGGGTTATCAGAGAAACGTTGCGATAATTGGCAAAACGTGATTCGTTGGGATCAACACCAATAAAAACATTTTTCTCTTCACAAATCTTTATAACTTTTCCCAATAAAGAAGAGGTCACCACTCCTTTGCCATAGTCGGAAATAATCACAGCTCCTATTTCATCTGAGACAGATAAAAATCTTTTATAAACTTTGTTCTCAATATCTTCATCCAGTTCATGGCGATTTTCTCTATCCGCCCTTACTACCTGCTGGTTATGCGCCAGGATTCTGGTTTTTATTGTTGTCTGGCGGGATGTGTCGTGCAGGCAAAAATCGCTGGATATTCCCTTTTGTTTGAGAAGCTGGGTCAATTTTATCGATGCGTCATCTTCGCCGACCGTCCCCAGCAAAATCGGTTCATCCCCAAGAGCCTTTATATTGGCGGCAACATTGGCTGCCCCGCCTAATAAAATCCGGCTTGAGCTAATTTCCACTACCGGGACGGGAGCTTCGGGTGAAATGCGATTAACCGAACCCAAAAGATACTCATCGAGCATTATGTCGCCTAAAATAAGAACTTTGGCGTTTCCGATTTTTTCTAAAATCGTCTCGATTCTTTCCGGTTTTAACTGCACAATTGCCTCAAAATTCAATAATTTCAAAAAAGGCGAAATTCACCCTTATTCTTTTGTTTGAAAAATGAATATATTAC
>JBDRQG010000305.1:0-8916 GCA_043826475.1 bacterium | reverse complement strand
TACAATACGGCTTATCTTAACAGGATCAATACCCTGGCAGCAACATTGTCCTCTTCGATCAAAAAGGATTATTTCTATATGAAAGCCCGTGGCTACAATAGCTGTTTGGAAATGGGTCTTGATGCTGATAATATACCGCCGGAAGTTTTTCATAGTTTAGTTAAAGCGGTCAATGATAATCTGGCGCCACTTCACAAGCTTACCTCAATTCGTAAAAGAGTCCTCGGATACGATACGCTTTATAATTATGATCTTGTAGTCCCGCTGGTCCCGGAAGCTCGGAAAGAATATTCATATGAGGAAGCCAAAAAGATAGTTCTTAAAGGTTTGGCACCAATGGGCAAGGAATATCTCTCAAAGTTGAATGAAGGTCTCGAATCCCGCTGGATTGATGTTTACGAAACAGAGGGAAAAGGCTCGGGTGCCTATCAGTGGGGAACCTATTCCACCCATCCCTTCCTCCTGTTAAACTATAACAACACCCTCAATTCGGTTTTTACCATTGCCCATGAAATGGGGCATGCCATGCACAGCTATTATACTCATAAGAATGAACCATATGTTTATGGGGATAATACTCTTTTTGTGGCCGAGGTTGCCTCGACCTGCAATGAAGCGTTACTGATGAAATACTGGCTGGAGCATTCCACCGACAAGATGGAAAAACTGGCTCTTTTGAATTATTATATCGAACAGATCATGGGGACATTCTATACCCAGGTTATGTTCTCTGAATTTGAAATTGCCGCTCACCAGGTTATTGAAGATGGGGGTGCTCTTTCCGCCGATCAGATGCGGAAGATCTATCGTGACATTTACCAAAAATACTGGGGGCCGGAGCTGGTTCTGGATTCTCTGAATGATATGGGTTGTATGCGGATCAGTCATTTTTACCGCCAATATTATGTTTACAAATATGCCACGAGTTATGCCGCCGCCCAGATGATGTCGCAGCGGATTCTCGAAAATCCTAAATATTTGGATACCTATATCAATTTCCTTTCTACTGGAACCTCAAAATATCCCGTTGATATTTTAAAGGATGCCGGAGTTGATGTAACTTCGACCGAACCGGTTGAAAGAACTATTGCCCTGTTTTCTGATCTGGTTGATGAACTGGAAGTGCTTTTGTTAGAGAATCAATAGGCATTGCCTATTTAATTATTAAAAAACACCGTCGGAGTTTTTCCAGCGGTGTTTTTTGTGTTATTGATGATAAGAGGTCTATAATACAACAATATCGATAATTGTATTGAAAACCGCTTTCAATTGCAGAAAATAATCATATAATTCTGTTGATTTTAGAACGGTTTGTCTGAAATTATGGGAACAGACCGAAAGCAAATTAGTTATACTGAATAATTACTATTTATTAATATTAGAAGGAGGATGTTTTAAAATGATGATTTCAAAAAAGATGATCAAGGCGATTAATGAACAGATCGCTGCTGAATGGGGATCATATTATATTTACCTGGCCATGTCATATAAGCTCAAATCAATGAGCTTGCCAATTTTGGCGCAGTGGTTTTACATGCAGGCAAACGAAGAAAAAATGCACGCCGAAAAGATGGCTAACTATATTCTGGATCAGGGCGGAGAAGTTGAGCTTCTGTCTATCCCGGCTCCTGATGCTTCCTGGAAAAAGGTTGCCGATATCAGCAAGGAGACCGTTGCTCACGAAATTATGATCACTAACCGAATTCATGATTTGGTTGAAATTGCTGATAAGGAAAAAGATTTTGCCACCCGCAGTTTTCTGCAGTGGTTTGTCGATGAGCAGGTGGAAGAAGTTGCCACCGCCAAAGAGCTTCAGGATATTGTCAAGATGTCGGAACCATCAGGACAGATGTTGATGCTTGAGAATCGTGTCCAGCAGTTGGTCGTCGCCCGCACGTCCACCCCGGCCTAATAAGTAACAAAGTTACTTATTCATAATATTAAAGCGACTGCTTAGAGATAAGCGGCCGCTTTTTTTATTATGGGATATGGTTCCTTCGATCCTGTCAGATATTGGCGGGTCCGAAGACGAAACCGCCCTACTAATTCATCCTTTCTTTGAGGTCACAATTTGTGACCTCAAAATGTCCCACTCATTTTATAGTATATCCTTTTATGGTCGTGATTTCTTTTTGGTAATTTATTGTAGGTGACATGGAGCTACATCTGATCATTAACCAGCAGACGAGGGCGTCTGGGGATATAATCAATTTACAGTAATAGGTCCCATAGCAAGCTATGGGATACCCCAGTCAGGGATGACAGACATTAAAATTTCCCCTTAAACAAAACCCCTCAAAAATCGTCTTTATGGCAATTGACAAATGGAAAGGATGTCGTATATTCGGCTGTGCTAAAAATTAAGCTACATCGTCGATTGATGCTATTGTTATACACTCTGGTATGGGTTTTGTGTGACTACCTTCCGGCAGTTGCGCAGGATACCGACAGGTTTTTCCGTTATGACCGTATCAATGCGATGGTTTTAGTGGTTGTCTTCTCCAGTGCTATTCTTTTGTACACCAAATGGGCGAAGCAGGGAAAGCCACTATTTATCCGTAAAATCCCCGGTCTGGATGCTGTTGAAGAGGCAGTAGGTCGCGCTACTGAAATGGGACGCCCGGTTTTGTTTATTCCCGGTATTGCTGAGCTTGATGAAATCGAGACAATCGCCGGTATTTCTATTTTAGGCCGGGTGGCTAAAATAACTGCTCAATATGATACTCCACTAAGTGTACCGGTTCGTTATCCATTGGTATTGGCGGCGGGACAGGAAGTGGTTGAGCAAGCCTATATCGAAGCAGGGAAAAAAGATTCTTACAATAAAGATACTGTCCGTTATGTGGCTGGGGAACAGTTTGCTTTTACGGCCAATGTGAACGGCTATATGATGCGGGAACGTCCGGCGACAAATATTTACATGGGGGCCTTTTTCGCCGAATCCCTTTTGCTGGCCGAAACGGGTAATGCGGCCGGATCGATTCAGATTGCCGGTACCGCCCGACCGGAACAGTTGCCCTTTTTTATTGCTGCTTGTGATTATACTCTGATGGGGGAGGAGCTTTATGCCGCCTCGGCCTATCTTTCGCATGAGCCGATAATGCTGGGTGGATTAAAAGGGCAGGATTTTATTAAAATGTTGATAGTAATTGCCATTATTCTGGGATTTTTATTGGTTATTTTTGATTCCGGAGACTGGTATTTTGATTTATTTCAGAGTGTTTAAATATGAAGAGTTTGAATTGATATGAGAACTACTTTTCCTGTAGCTGTCGCATTTATCGCCGGTATCATAATGGTAATTTCATTCTTTTTTGATGAAAGTACCTTTATTGGCGGATTATCACAGGAATTAAAAATCTGGCTGACTATTGTTGGTGGGTTTACTCTTCTTTTGGGTGTGGTTTCGATTACGAGAGTCAACTATGCTGCGGTGAAAACACGCAAACCGGGCTGGATTTATAAATTAGTCACTCTCATTTCAATTTTTGCCATGGCGTTGCCATCAATTATTCCGAGTTCCTGGTCACCTCTGTTTGGCCGTGGTGTTGGCTCTATTTATGACTGGTTGTTTTTATATCTAAATTTACCGATGCAGGCAACGATGTTTGCCACATTAGCATTTTATATTGCCTCGGCTGCCTATCGAGCCTTTAGAGCCAGAACAGCGGAATCGACTATACTTTTATTGACAGCAACGATGGTTATGCTCTGGCGGGTTCCGATGGGGGAGGCATTCCTTAATTTATTCCCCGGCAATATACCTGAATTTTTGAATACCTATATTATGAACGGTGCCAATATGGCGGTTCAAAGAGGAATTATTATCGGGGCTGCTTTGGGAGCGGCATCGATGTCTTTGCGAATTATTCTTGGTATAGAACGAACCTATATGGGTAAGGGTTGATAACGTGACTTTTTGGGAAAAAATGGAAAAAATAGATCGCCGCTGGGTTTACCTGATGGTAGGCATAATGGTGATTATTCCATTTATATTCCCGGCAAATTTCCCGATCTCAACCACTCCCGAAGCTCGTATGCTTTTTGATGCTGTTGAAGCGTTGCCGGATTCATCGGTCGTTTTTCTGGTTTTTGATTATTATCCTTCGACTATAGCCGAATGCGAACCAATGACTGTTGCAGCCTTGCATCATTTTTTCAGTAAAGACTGCAAAGTTATCACGCTTAGCAATATCCCTCTCGGGGGGCCATCGATGGCCGAACGGGTTACAAGAATGATGGCTGAGGAGTACAATAAAGTTTACGGAGTTGATTTCGTAAATCTGGGTTACAAAGCCAACTATGTGGCGGTAATGTCGGGTATGGGGACCTCGATTGAATCTATCTTCCCAACCGATAATTCAGGGACACCATTATCAGAATTGCCATTGATGCAGACTGTACACAATTATGATGATGTCTCATTTTTATTTGAAGTAGCCGATAATGCTACGGCCGATTACTGGGTTTCTATTGTAAATGCCCAATTTGGATTGCCGATGGGTTGTGGAACTACGGCAGTAAGCGCTCCAAAATATTATGCCTTTGTCAGCGCCGGGCAGTTTGTCGGGTTGCTGGGGGGAATGAAGGGAGCGGCTGAATATGAACAGTTAATTCATAAGCCAGCAAAAGCTGTTACCGGAATGAGCGCTCAGTCATTAGTACATCTTTTGATAATCTTTTTAGTGATAATCGGGAATGTCGGCTTTTTCTTAAGCCGTACAAAAAAGGGCGAGGCAAGGGTATGAACTGGATAGAAATATTACATATCTGGATCATGGCTTTCGTTACCTTGGCGTTACTGTCGTTCCTATATAAAGATAATCCAATTTATAAGCTGGTTGAGCATATCTTTGCCGGCCTATCGGCTGGTTACTATGTCGGTTTGATCTGGGATACGGTAATAGTTCAGCAGCTATATATACCGATGTTCAACAATGGTAAATACTGGCTGATTATTCCGGGTATTCTCGGATTTTTGATGTTCACAAGGTTTTTCCCGAAATTCTCATGGGTGTCTCGCATTTCGCTGGCATTTTTCATGGGTACTGCTGCCGGAATTTTCCTGGTTTCGCAGTTGCATGGGCTGGTTTTGCCACAAATGCAGGATACGATGACACCTCGAATCAATAGGGAAGTTGTCTCGCTTGATGGTTACTTTATTCATCTGGGGGAATTGGAAATAGTTGATCCGAATGCGATAGATTCCTTACCGGATACAACGGTCACTATTAACAAATCGGAATATACCGTTGCTTATGGCGATAGTGTGATTATATCCTCATCTCTTAAGGACACCACCGGCGCCAGTGCTGACAATCTGGTTGTTTCACTTAAAATACGACAGCAAGCTATTGCCAAAGAGGCACAACTACTTGAAAGAGGGACAAGCGAAACCGAGGGATTAACGATAACTGACAACGGTTCGGGTTCGTTTACCACCCAATATATTTTTAAGCCGGATACTTCTTATGCCGCCGGGGTGTACGATTTAAGCTATGAAGTCAAAAAAGAGACCATAATGTATCCTCTGACAATAATAATCCTGATAGGGGTTATTTCCACTCTTATTTATTTCTATTTCTCCAAGGAGCATACCGGTGTGCTGGGTGTTACGGCCAAAGTGGGAATTTGGTTTATTATGATATCTTTTGGGGCGCATTTTGGATATACGGTAATGGGGCGTGTTTCGCTGCTGATTGGGCGGGTTCAGTTTCTTGTAGAGGACTGGCTGGGGACATTTTCTCATCTTTTCTGATATATATATGTTTTTCCATATATTAATCATTTTGATTTGATCTCTTTTTTTTGTAATATTTGGAATTATAGAACTGACAGCTGGTATCAGTATAAAATTGATATATATTGCCGTCAGTTTTGTGGAGTTAATTGAGAATATGGATATATAATGAAAATAATCATTCCTGTGGCCGGAGCCGGCACGAGACTGCAGCCGCATACGCTTACCACTCCAAAACCACTTTTGGAAATAGCCAATAGGCCGGTTTTGGATTATGTCCTGGATCCCCTGCTGGAACTTGAACCGGAAGAGATAATTTTTGTGATCGGGCACAAAGGGGAGATGATCATTGAATATGTCAAAAAAAGATATTCCGTAAAAACCAGCTTTGTCCCACAGGAAAAACTTTTGGGGTTAGGTTATGCTGTTCATTTGGGTCTGAAGAAGATGACCGATGAGCCGACCATGATCGTTCTCGGAGATACAATTGTAGAGTGTGATTTTGCCAGAGTTATCGAAAATGGTGATTATGTTTTGGGTGTACGTGAGGTTGAAGACCCGCATCGTTTTGGAATTGCTGAACTCGATAATGGTTTTGTTGCAGGCCTGGAAGAAAAACCAAAAATCCCCAAATCCAATCTGGCATTAATTGGCTTGTATTATTTCAAGGAATCAGCGTCTCTCAAGGAATCATTGATTAAATTAATTAATTCAGGTAAAACTACCAATGGTGAAATCCAGCTTACCGACGCGTTGCAAAGTATGATTGCAAAGGGAACTAAATTTGTCTCTCATCATGTTCAGGGCTGGTATGATTGCGGGAAAAAAGAGACAATGCTGGCGACCAATAGCCATATTCTGGATAAACAGAAGCAGACTATAGAAATAGATGGTTCGGAAATAATCCCACCTGTTTTAATTTCTCCATCGGCTAAAATTACAAATTCCATCCTGGGTCCATACGTATCAGTTGGTGAAGGGGCAAATATATCAGAGTCCAGGATATCAAATAGTATAATTGGCCATAATGTCACAATAAAAAACTCAGAACTTACCGATTCCCTGGTTGGCAATTGGTCAAAAATTGATGGAGTTAAAAAAGTATTGAATGTAGGTGAAAAAACCGAGATAATAGCCTCTTAGGCTTTTATATATTTGCGAATATTAATTTTAGGAGCTTAAAAAAAATGTCTTCAGATAATTTTCTCTTTTCCTCGGAATCAGTAACCGAAGGCCATCCTGATAAAATATGCGATCAAATTTCAGACAGCGTACTCGACAGTGTATTGCAAAAAGATAAAAAGGGAAGGGTTGCATGCGAGACGTTTGTAACGGTTGGTCTGGTAATTGTCGGGGGCGAAATTACTACCAATGCTTATGTTGATATCGATAAATTGGTTCGGCGGGTGGTTCATGATATTGGCTACACTGATTCTCGGTATGGGTTCTCTTATGATGCCTGTTCCATCCTCAATGCTATCGGTTCCCAATCGCCTGATATTGCCCAGGGAGTTGATGCTGGCGGGGCTGGCGATCAGGGGCTTATGTCCGGCTATGCCTGTCGGGAAACAAAAGAGTTGATGCCCTTGCCGATTATGCTGGCTCATAAGCTGTGTCGGAGACTAGCCAAAATTCGTAAAACAAATCAACTGCCATATCTTGGCCCGGATGGAAAATCGCAGGTTACGGTTGAGTATGAAAATGGCAAACCGAGGCGTGTTGATGCTGTAGTAGTCTCGACTCAGCATACCGAAGAAATTCTGGACAGAACCGGAAAAAAGATTACCAATAAATCGCGCGATGAAATGATTGAAAAAATTGTTCTGCCTATAATTCCCAAAAAAATGATTGATAAAAATACCAAGTTTTATGTCAATCCGACCGGGAAGTTTGTTATCGGCGGACCAAAATCTGATACCGGTATGACCGGCCGGAAAATTATTGTCGATACTTATGGCGGTATGGCGGCTCATGGCGGCGGCGCTTTTTCAGGAAAAGATCCTACCAAGGTTGACCGCTCGGCGGCATATATGGCTCGTTATATTGCCAAAAATGTGGTAGCATCGGGGTTGGCTGATAAATGCACTATCCAGTTGGCCTATGCTATCGGAGTTGCTGATCCGGTTTCATTGATGGTCTTTACTGATAAATCCAATAAAATTCCGGAAGACATAATTGAGTCTTTAATCCGCAAACATTTTGAATTGACCCCCAAGGGAATTATTAAGATGCTGGATTTGATTCGACCCATCTATGCCAAAACGGCTGCTTACGGACATTTTGGAAGGGAAGAAAAAGAGTTTACCTGGGAAAAGACTGATATGGCCAAAAAACTTTTGAAGGATGCATAGATAATGGCAATAAAAAGTGATATTAAAGATATTCGACTGGCAAAAAAAGGGAAAAGCAAAATCGAATGGGCCGAGCGCAATATGCCGGTTACTCGTTTGATAAGGGAGCGATTCAAAAAGGAGAAGCCGCTTCGTGGCTTAAATTTAGCATGCTGTCTGCATATAACGACCGAGACAGCCAATTTGATGCGTACTCTCAAAGCAGGCGGAGCCAATGTGGCCTTATGCGCCTCCAACCCCCTTTCAACTCAGGATGAAACAGCCGCTTCATTGGTAAAAGATTATAGCATTTCGGTTTTTGCTATTCATGGCGAAGATACCAAAACTTATTACAAACATATACATCAGGCATTGGATTTCAAGCCGCATATTACTATGGATGACGGCGCCGATCTGGTTTCAACTCTGCACAGCAAACGCAAAGAATTAATTCCTGGCGTTCTGGCTGGAACCGAAGAGACTACAACCGGCGTTATCCGCCTGAAAGCTATGGCAAAAGAGAGCAAGCTGCTCTTTCCGGTGATTGCTGTTAATGACTCCAAAACGAAGCATTTCTTTGACAACCGCTATGGAACCGGGCAGTCGACAATCGACGGCATACTCCGAGCGACCAATATGCTTATTGCCGGTTCGACTGTGGTAATAGCCGGATATGGCTGGTGCGGCCGCGGTCTGGCAGTACGAGCCAAAGGGATGGGGGCAAATGTTATCATCACCGAAGTTGATCCGGTTAAAGCCATAGAAGCGGCCATGGACGGTTATCATGTTATGCCGATGTCAAAAGCGGCTCCTATAGGTGATCTCTTTATAACCGTGACCGGTGAT
>JBDRQG010000304.1:0-2809 GCA_043826475.1 bacterium | reverse complement strand
CCAGTTTTCAACCCTGATAGCTTCCTGCTCGGTGATCATCGGCCCCATATCGGTATCTTCTTTGAGCTTGTCGCCGATTTTATATTTATTTGTCAGTTCAACAAACCGCTTTTTGAATTCATCATAAATATCTTTGTGAATAAGAAGTCTTTGCACTCCGATACAGTTTTGCCCAGCCGCCCAGAATGAACCGGAGACACATGACTCTACCGCAAGTTTCAGATCGGCATCTTTCCAGACAATGACCGGCGAGTTGGAACCCAGTTCCATTCCGATCTTTTTGATCCCAGCTTTGCTGGCAATATGTTTGCCTGCTTCAACACCACCGGTAAATGAAATCATCCGCACTCGTTCATCGCTGACAAGGGGATCACCAATCACCGATCCATAACCGGTAATAACCTGAATGGCATTTCCCGGAAGACCGGCTTCTAATAACACCTCGACTAATTTAATAGCTGATAACGGTGTTACAGTGGCCGGTTTCAAAATAACGGAGTTACCTGCGGCAATAGCCGGGCCTAGTTTATGGGCAACTAAATTCAAAGGATCATTAAAGGGTGTAATAGCCAGAATCACACCAATCGGAAAACGATAATAATAACCGCGTCGTTTTTCACCACCGGGGAAAGAATCCCAGGGGATAGTCTCGCCCAGAATCCGTTTGGCCTCTTCAGCGGAACAGGTAATAGTATTTACGCAGCGATTTGCTTCTTTGCGGGCCTCGCGAATAGTCTTGGAACCTTCGCGGGCGATAATCGTAGCGAACTCTTCTATTCTCTCCGAAAGTAATCTGGCTGCTTTGAACAGAATCTGCGCTCTTTCGTAGACCGTCATCTTTTTTGTAATTTCAAAACCTTTAACTGCAGATGCTAAAGCCAATTCGCAATCTTCAGTAGTTGCGCTGGGAACGGTATCTATAACAGAATTGTCAAAGGGATCTATAACATCAATCTTTTCATTCCGATCCACCCATTGACCGTTTAAAAGCATTTTCATTTTTTTCCTCCCACATGAATAATATCAACCAGAGCGCTGAAGCCGGTTTCGGTTCTTCCTGCCCCGGGACCAACAATCGTAACATCACCGAGAGCATCGGTAGTAATCGTAACAGCATTGGTAGCTCCCATTACTCCAGCCAAAGGATGAGTCAGGTCTATTTCCTGCGGAGCAACGCTGGCAATGACCTTTTTGCCTTCTCTTGTAACTTTTCCTATTAGTTTAAACCGTTTACCACGAGCTTTAGCTTCGGCGATGGCTTTGGAGGTGATTTCGGTAATCCCTTTACAGGAGAAATCACTCGGTTTGCAGGCGTAGCCAAAAACAGTATTGGCAATAATTGTCACTTTAGCCAGAGCATCCCAACCCAATACATCAGCATCCGGGACCGCTTCGGCATAACCCAGTTCCTGCGCTTTTTTAAGAGCATCTTCATAAGACATCCCGGCTTCCATCTGAGTAAGGATATAATTGGTTGTCCCGTTAAGGATACCCTTGACTTCTTTGATCTCACATCCAGCCAGCGTCTCTCTGATCAGATTCAATAACGGCGTTCCGCTGATAACTGTCCCTTCATAAAGGAATTGAACTTTTTTGGCTTTTGCCAGTTTGGCCAGCTCCTGATAGTGCAGAGCCAAAGGACCTTTGTTGGAAGTTGTTACATGCATCCCCTTTTTAAGGGCAGCTTTGATATGCGAAGTGGCCGGTTCAGCGGTTTTGATATCGGTATAGGTCATCTCGATCATCATGTCGGCATCAGCTGACTTAACCATACTCAACGCATCACCCTTGAATTTTCCAGGCAGAGAATCTAATTTTTCATTTTTCTTTGCTAATTTAAGAGCCGCTTTCAGATCGATTCCTTTCGGATTGTAAATGCTTCCTTTGAGCATGTCGGCAATTCCAACCACGGTGATATCGAATCCATAAGATTTTGAAATTTCATCACCCTTCTTAAGAATAAGTTCAGCCAGACCCTGTCCGACTGTTCCAAATCCCACCAGTAGTAATCGCATCAATTTATCTCCTGTTATTTTATTAAGTAGCTTTATATAAAAAACCTATCATTTAGCTTTATAACGATCAGGGGCATTAAATACATCAATCACAAAAACCTGCGAATGAAACTTAGCCGAATGCACCACCCCTTTCGGGATAAAATAACTGTCACCTTTTTTATAAACTTTTGTTTCACCTCCGATAGTCAGAGACATCTCGCCTTCAACCATCAGACCCCATTGGGCGCAATGTGAATGAGGGGGTACATGGGCTGTCTTTTTAATATCGAAAAAGACAATTTGCCTGTCTGTGCTTTGCATCAACCATCCCCGTATTCCCTCGACCGGAATATCCGCTTCGGGAAGGTTCCTGATCATATCAGGGTAAACGGTGTTGTCCCATTCTTTGTTAATAGCATCCATAAAATTTTCTTTCTTATTTGTAAGCTACTCCGGCAAAAATCGCTTTATGCCCCCGGCGCATAATTTCTTTGGCATCCTTATCACAGCGGATAGATTTATGATAAATGACATCACCAATCAACTCCGCCTTTTCATCCCGTTCCGCATCAGGGAGGAAATAGGCTTCCATCGTATCATAAGGACGCGATGTGCCATCGCTTTCATACTTGATAGTCATATCCGTACCATTATCCAGTACGGTATGGGCATTTTCGGTCCAGTTGAAGCCTTCCATGCCGAGATCGGGGTTGATTCTTAAATGAGCGGTTAATGATATATTGGGTAAGCCTGATGCTTTTAGTTCTTCGGAGCACTGAATAAAAGTTTGCGGGCTGGCAGCGTTGCCGATA
>JBDRQG010000303.1:0-3329 GCA_043826475.1 bacterium | reverse complement strand
CTAAAATATCCTGCATACTTCCTGATAAATGTGTCAAAATCTGTGGTATTCTTGAACTCCGTGGGGATACGATTATACCAATACAACTGTTGCTTCATCTTGTTGTAATCCACCATGTACCAATTATTGGTATCGTAATCGCTCAATCGCTTGTAAATAAGCAGTCTGTATTTGCCTTTAAACCAGTTTGCATTGTTACTGTCAGTATCAACCTTACCGGCACTTGATATAAGTTCCCAAGCGTCCTGGGCCAACTCATCAGGGACAATAAGGGTGTCAAGGTTCATATCAATTCTTTCCCCTATGTCTGACCGAATCTTGTTGCCAAGGAGTCTTGCCGCTTCAACCGCAACTGGACTAAAGGCGGTTGTTACGTAATTATCAAACCCGGTAGTTGTTGATAAGCCACTTGTTTTAGTAAGATGACTGTCGTTACAAAGGGATACGCCCTCTTCCGCTGTTGCAAAATCAAACGTGTTAGAGAACGCATAAGCGAACGCGCGGCAGCCGTACTTCTCTTTGGTTCGTCTTGCTGACTCACCAAGTCGGCCTACCCTGCCCTCAATAATGTCATACCGTTCGTCATCTATGAGTTTACGGGTTATTTGAATACCATTAGTGAATTCCTTGTGCTCCACTTTGGTATGATAACCAGGATACATAGTCGAGTAAGTTATCGTCCCGACCATTTCACTGAAATCCGGGATATCGCCAATGCCAAAAAGCTCTTCCCACGCCTTGTTGGATGTTTTAACATTATACAAAGTTTGGATATTTTCGTCGAGATCCGCACCATGATTTGTGAAAAATACTTCGTCAAGGCGGTCATCGAGCAACCGTACGAATTGTCTATCAGTTAATGGACTTGCCATGAGTTAATGACCTCCTTTCTTATAAGAAATGAGCTAGGTGCATGCCATAGATAGTAAAAACCATCCATTCATAACCTGCTGTTTCAAGATTTAATTCAAGTATCTGACCACGATAATAACTGTTATTTTGGCCACCACCATCAATTGCCTGAAATTGACTGTCAACATCAAAATGTGCTGTAGAACCAGGTAGACCACCAACATTAGCCACCACAAAGGTATCTCCTACCGCAACATCATAAGTGAATGCAACGAGAACTGTCTGAGTTCCTGTAGCACCTGTAGTTACTCTACGATATTGTCCTTTGTTTAAACCCGTACGACAATATATCACCGAATAAAAAGATGTTGATGTAGTGATAGCATTATGAGTCACGGTTAAGCCATCAGTTGATATCGCGGTTGCAGTCAATAAATCAAGATTCGTGCCAATTGTACCCTTGCAAATAGGGGCCTTAATTTTATCACCCGGCCTTATAATAGTTACATCAACCAGGGTAGGCCCTTTAGGATCATTGGCAATCTGAGTTGCCTGTGTGGTATCATAAGTAGCCAAATCACCTTGATAAGTTGAATCATAGGTAGGCGACGTTCTTACAGCACTACAAAGTCCAACTATATAAGATGTCGTATCAGGACCAGCAGCAGCAACAGCCACAGGTTCCACAACACCACCAGCATCTACATCAAGTCTAAGTAGCTGGCCCTGATAGCAATTGGCAGATGCTTGAACTTTCTCCATTACAAATGGAGCAGCCCCATACACATTACCTGCAAATTCAAAAGCCATAATATTGAATCTCCTTTCATTAAAATATTATTATTTACCCTTCCAGTTTTTGCTGTAACAGAAGGGGCATCCAGTTCCCGTCTCTTTTGCCTTAAAGTCATAGGCATATACGGAAACGGTATCAAAAAACATAGTTCCTGCGGTGCTGGTATTCTTTACAAGGCAAACAACATTATCATCAGGGAAGGCTCTCCAATAGAGCGTGTATTGCGTCCATGTGGAGGATGTCGTGCCGGTTTTAGAATATTTAGTTCTGCTTCTATCAGCGTTCATCAATCTAAGGATGAAGGCCTCATCGCCACTTGTACCGGATTTCAAGTAGGCAGTTAAACGATACATCAGACCGATGTCCAGGTCGGATAGGACCTGATAAATGTATTGTTCATCGCCACTTGTTCGGGTCAACTGGCTACAGTTACCTGATTGACCGCTTGCAGCAACTGCGTGAGTGCAGGCTACTGCTGTCCAACTAGCGGTATTGACAGTGAAAGCCCCATTTGTAATAAGCTCGCTACCGTCAGTATCACCATCGGCAAAGTCCCACCCGCTCATGCCATAATCACCTTCGGCGTCCCTGCCTTGTTTGACAGGGTAACCACAATAATTGCACCTGAAACGGTCGGATTCTTTACCTTCTAGTTTTTTCGCCATCTATATTCCCTTGGATAGACTTTTCCTTACCTTTTCTGCATTCCAACCCGAATGAGCTATAAACTTCCTAGCTTCAGGGGACAGGTTTTTCGGCATACTGGATGCCGGTGGAGTCCCACCTGGGGAACCAGGCTGAGAAACACCAAGCCCGTGTAACGGGGGTTGATTATTTGCCAGCGGATTAGTTATTGGAACTGTATCCTGGGGAGCCAACCTCTTTTCCATGACCGTACGGAGGGCATTGTTGTAGTTCAACATTGCGTCTGCGGCAGGATTCATTGGTTGCCCATAAGGATCAAGGTTCTGATTATGCTGTATTTCTTTCAAAGCTGCCTGATGTATTTCCTCGTCCGGATGCCTTACACGTGAATTGTTAAGGGTGGTAAAATAGGTGCGTTCATTGGCTTGCTGAACAGTAGTTACCTGTTTTTGCTGTTGCCGTTGATCCCATCTTATCCATGCTTTAACGTCCACATCAGGGTCCGGTTCAGGATCATCGCTCATGTCTGAAAAGTTTGGTGTAGGTGGTGGCTGAAACTGCTGTGCCTGTTGGTTTAGCAGGTTAGCCATACCACTGAATATTTCTTCTTTTAACTCTTTCTCTCTCCTACCCTGCCATGACTGAAACTTATTAAGAATCTTATCCTCTAATTGCGGTTCTTGTGGTTCTTGCGGTTCGCCAGCTTCAGGATCGGCAAGTAGGACTGTCGGTTCTGTGACGGCTGGCTGATCGCCTGTCCCATTATCAACAACAGGGGTGCTTACAGTAGTGTCGTCTATGTCTACCATGTTAATTTTCCTCCTTAATTAATATTTTTAGTACATAAAAAAAGCCCCTCCGAGAAACGGTTAATTCCGAATCCCAGAGGGGCTTATGAAGCGCGTCTGACTTATACCTGATATGTGCCTTTCGGGAAATATCAGATTGTTTATGTTTTAGATTTTAGTCTATATCTTCTCCTTTTAATATTTTCTCAGCTAAGGCTATGAACATCTTGGCAACCCGCATTAGAACT
>JBDRQG010000302.1:0-5701 GCA_043826475.1 bacterium | reverse complement strand
TCGCATTTGATTACATGATACCCGAATGGCGTCCTTATCACGCCGGAGATATCCCCGACCGACAGATTAAAAGCGGCTCGGGCAAATTCCGGGACAACATCCTCGCGTGAGATAAAACCAAGATCACCGCCGTTGACACCGGCTCCCATATCGGAATACTGGGTAGCGATAGCGGCAAAATCTTCTCCATCAAGAATTCTTTTCCTGAGATCCTGGGCAATAGCTTTGATGGAGTCTTCGATTTTTTCCGAAGGTTTTATATCGAGAAGAATATGAGCCAATTTGACAGCTTCGGGCTGGCTGGGAATAGAGTCTTTGTATTTATCATAAAAAACTTCCACCTCATGGCGTGAGACAGATACCGATTGCACCCGGCTGCCGATGAGCCTTTGTTTTAATAACTGGCCTTCAATATCGGTCCTGAATTTCTTTTTTAAATCACGAAGTGTCAATCCTTCAGCTGAAAGGGCTTCAAGGAAAGCATCGTTGCTGGGGAAATTCTGAGCAACCCGGGCAATCTGCTCATCAAGAGCCTGATCCACTTCTTCCGGTCGAATTTTTATCGAGGTGTCCTGTTCGGCTGCTAACAGAAGCAACTGATCGGATACCATCTGCTCAATAACCTGTTTCTGGAGTTCTTCAACTTCTTTTTCGGTGGAGGGCTTTTTCTGCATTTGCATGGCCATCATCTGTGTCTGGGTGGCAACTTCAGAGGCAAGGATTACTTTATCGCCGACGACAGCAACAATTTTATCGACCACTTCCCTCTTGCTCCATCCTGAGGAGACAAGAATCAGCAGAAGTAAAAAAAACAGGGTAATTTTTGAAAGCATTTTCATATTTTAATTATTAGACTCTGACTCCATTTTTTCATATTTGCTTTTGTCAACTGTAGTCCAAATTGCTGAGGTATCAATTTCAATATTAGTGGATTTTTTTCGCTCATTAATCCAGGCATCAATAGCATTGATTTTATTCTGTCTGTTAATTTTTTCAATAATAGTTCTTTTAACACCAAGGAAGTCTTTCAATACAGCCTCAATTTTATCCTCAACATAAAAAATGGAATACTTTCCGTTGGTTAATACCGGACCACCGATTGCACCGATGGGCGTATTCAAAGCAGCTTGGTAAATTTCAGGAAAATATTTCTCCTGAACATCACTTATTTCCCCTTTTGAGGCTCTTTTACCCGGCCGTTCGGTCAGATCCATAGCTAATTCCAGAAATTTTTGTCTGGATTTTATCTCTTTGGCCAATTTGGCAGCCTTTAATTCATCACTTAATAAAATCTCATAAATATGAACCTTAGCCGGAGTGGTAAATTCATTCGGGTTATCATCATAATACTGACGAACCATCCCTTCATCAGGTTCTGATAGGGAAACAATAGAATCCGATTTCATTATATCAGCCATGGCCAGTTCTTTGAGCAGTTTAACTTTTTTGATGTAATCAGGATCATTATCAAGACCCATGTTATGGGCTTCGGAAACCAATATATCGGTAATTTTTAAATTAAAGATTACCACAGCAAGAGAATCGTAATCATCAAAATCTGGTTTAATAGTGGGAGAAAGGTTTTTACACATCTCAAGATATTCCATAATGGTTATCTGGCCGCCGTTCCATGTACCCAGGATCAATTCTTTCTCACTCCTATCAAGCTGTTCCAGGTCGAAGTCGTTTTTAGGAAGCGATTCCAGAAGCATCGGAGGATAAGAAATCTCTCTTTTATGGATGATATAATCGCATGTAGCAGTGTCAATGCGGACAGGGTATCGTTCTTTAATATCGTTGAAATATGCTTCACCTTTATTGCGTCTTATAATATTGGTCAGTCGTTCTTTCAAAGAAGGCTTCATTTGTTCAAAATCGGTTCGGTATTCATTGGGAAGCCGATCAACCAGTTTAATAATATGGTAGCCAAATCGAGTCTTTACCGGCGGTGATACTTGCCCCGGTTCCATAGATAAGACCGCATTTTGAAATTCATCTACCATATCTCCCCAGGTAAAATATCCCAGATCACCTTTATTTTTACTGGCCGACGGGTCAATAGAGTAATCATGGGCTAGCTTCTCAAAATTCTCACCATCTTCAATTTTTTTTAAAATCATCTGAGCGGTATCAATATTATCCACCAGAATATGTGATGTACGATACTTATATTCCAGTTTATTCCAGAAATCCTTCATCTGTGATTCAGTGGGTTCTGAGTTATCGACAATTATACGCTGGGATAACACATCCAGAAGGAGCTTGTCTTTGTTGGCCAAAACAACTCTGGCCAATTCTTCAACTTTATCAATCCCTTTTTCATAAGCCCCTTGTATAAACATACGGGTATTTATTATAGAATCCAGAGTCTCTCTTCTCTTTTCAAACTCGTCATCAGCCGTCTGATAAGGCACTGCGGAATTAAAGAAGTTGTTAAATTCTTCAACTGTAATAGCATAATCGCCAACTTTTGCAAGAGTCGGATTATCATTTGATCCACATCCAAAAACGCAGAAAGTCAAAATGATTATAAAAATAATACTAAGAGATAAATTAGCTTTAAACATCAAAAAAATTCCTCCAATTAATTTTACTTTCTACATTATAAGTACCGTAAAGTTTCCTCAACGGCGTAAGATACCTATTATACATAACAGGGATTGATTCGCCAAGTTATTTTGAAGGCTGGAAAAAGAAAATAAAAGCCTTATTCATTGTCAGATTCAAGGTAATCTTTGGTCGAGGAGCTGCGATTTATCTGCTGGGACAGCTTTTTGGTGAATTCCAGGGCAGAATTTTGTCCATAAACCTTCAACATATGGTTCATAGCAATAACCTCAGAAATAACCGTAATATTTTTACCCGGTGAAATCGGCAGGGTTACAATGGGAATCTGGACCCCCAAAATTGCAGTTCTTTTATCTTCAATGCCAAGACGTTCATAATCCTGGGTCTCTTCCCATAAAGTCAGGTTAACCTCAACTTCAATCCTTTTTTGGAGCCGTATCGCTCTGATACCGAACAATTGTTCAATATCTATAATTCCCACCCCCCTGATTTCCATATGGCGCCCCAATAACTCCGAACCGGAACCGATAACCACATCAGGAGCGGTCCGGGTAATTTGAACCACATCGTCAGCAACGAGACGATGTCCCCTTTCCACCAAATCAAGAGCTACTTCGGATTTTCCAATCCCGGCTTTTCCGGTATAGAGCAAACCGACACCATAGACATCAACCAAGGTACCATGAACGGTTATTGAGGGAGCAAACAGATGATCGAGATAGGCTGAAAGCCTATTACTCAATTCAGCAGTTGTTAAACGACTTGAGAACACGCCAGTATGGTGTCTATCAGCCGCTTCAATAAACTCTTCCGGAGGGGTTATTCCCTTGGCAATAATCACCATTGGAACATCATATTCAAAAAGAGTATTAGCTGTCTGACGAAGGGCCTCAAGAGAGAGCCGAGTCATATAGGCCATTTCAGTCTCGCCTATTACCTGAACCCGGCGATTGGCAAATCTCTCAAAAAAGCCGGTCAGAGCCAAACCGGGACGATGCAGCTCCGGGTGATGGATTACTTTGTTCAATCCGGCTTCGTTGCTGTTCAGGAGAGTTAACTCAAGATCCTGATTACGCGAGTTGAAGAACTTTTCTACTGTAATTCCAGCCATAATATTGTAAATATATAAAGAGTTTAATATAAAGTGCAAGTTACAAAACAAAGAAAAACCCCGCTTAAGCGGGGTTAATCAGAGGAGGATTTTCAGGCAGTGTTGCGGTTGCCGGAAAATCTATTAATCCAATTTTTTATGAATTTCCTGTAGTTCTTTCTGGAGCTCTTTAAGCTCTTTCTTAAGTTCTTTCATCTCATTTTGATATTCTTTTTGACTTTCTTTTTTGATTTCAAACTTGAGGTCCTTAAGTTGTCCCAATTCTTGCATAGCCTCTTGGAATTCCTTCATACTCTGCTCAAATTCGCCTTCATCAAACTCAAAATCACTATCATCAAAATTAAAATCACTCTTATTGAAATAACCCACCTTAGGGGAATGAGGAGCTTTGGGAATATAGATATCCACATCACCAGGATTCTGGAACCATGAATAAGAATTTGTCTCGTCTAACTCACAGTTAATTTCCTGACGGTGTCCATTTCTGAGAACTACCAGGGTAATATTGTCACCCTTCTTGTGATCCCGCACAATTTTGCTAAGATCACCGCTATCTTCGATCTTTTCATTATCAGCGGTTATTACTACATCACCAGCTTTGATTCCTGCTTTTTCAGCCGGAGAATCTTTTTCTACAGAAGAGATAAGAACACCCTCATCCTCTGAGACACCGAAATATTCACCAAGCTGATCCGACAAATCAACCAGATTCACACCAAGATAGCCGCGGGTTTTATCTCCGAAATTAAATACACGCCTATCGCCATCTTCATCTTCATCATTAGAGCCATAAAAATAGCCATTTTTAATATTCTTCTTAAGATTATTCTTTAAGGCATATTTATAGCTCGTTTGAGGATGTTCATCGACAGTCACTTTGATATTTTTCTTTTCGCCGTCTCTGAAAATAACAAGTTCAACTTCGTCGCCGGCTTTTGTCTCATCCAGCAGATCAAGCAGATCGTCGACATCGGATACTTTTTCCCCATTGAAAGATACAATTACATCCTCTTCAAACAATTTTGCTTTTTCAGCAGGGGAATCTTCAAAAACCTCATTGATAAGAGCACCATAATCTACCCCAAGATCAAAAGCTTCGGAAAGGTCTTTATTGACCGATTGTGTTGTAATACCTAGCCAACCCTTGTCTGATTTACTCATAGTAAAGGCCGTACCTACAACCAGTGAAACAAGAACCGTGACAATCAGTAGAAAAATAAGATGCTTTTTCATTAATCACCTCCATGAATTATTTTTATTTATACTACCTCCTTATACGAGGATAATTTTAAGAGGTTTCAGAAGATCGACTTAAAATATGAAGGGCTTAGTATATGCCTGGCATCAAGTTGATTAGGAGCTTGATTGACATATTTTTATCAATACGCCAGAAAAGTGGATAAAATCTATTGACAAAAGGCCGAAACTTTGTAATACTGGTCAACTTCCTCTTCTGATGGAAGAATGAAATACTCCGGCGTAGCTCAGTCGGTAGAGCAGCTGACTGTTAATCAGCGGGTCGCTGGTTCGAGCCCGGCCGCCGGAGCAAATTGACTATAAGCCATTAATATATAAAGAGATACGCGGAAACATGTATCTCTTTTCTATTTTCTTTTAACTCAACATTCAGGTGGGGCTGGACCACCTTTAAACAGGTAATTAACAAGATAAACTATATCGTTAACAAATATTTTTCCATCAAGAGGGGGAGCACAATCACCATGAATAGGACATCCTTGTGGATTACCCATTTTAAATAAATAATCAACCAAGTATACTAAGTCATCAGTTTGTACAATACCATCATTAGGTAATGCCATATCTCCACGTAATACACAACAGTAGGTTGTAGGAAATGCTCCTAAATCGTTTCGAGTTGCATCAGGATCATTATATATAGAATCAGGGTTTCCAGCATTTACACATGGGGAATATAAAGATAGACGATAATCACCGTTTTCCGGATCATTATAAATAGGATCTGCTGATATATCATCGGAGTTAGTTGTAAATTCAATTTCA
>JBDRQG010000301.1:0-3535 GCA_043826475.1 bacterium | reverse complement strand
AAAACCACTAAGATATGGACTATTATTAGCAATTATTACAATCCTCTATGGATTTTCACTCGGGGGAATATTTGGCGCCTTTGAGGATAATATTCACGATCATCTAAAAGGTAAAGCTGAGACTGTATTTGAGTCGGTTTATAATTCGGATATTAATAAGATGAATTCTGTTCTCGGGAAGTCCTGGACATATTTTAAAAGAGCTCATCTTCACGCCAATGGGATAGGGACAACAGCTCTGGCATTGATTCTTCTCTTATCATTTCTCGAATATAATCGTAAGATAAAAACAATCACTGCTTTGGCTCTTGGATTAGGCGCCATTGGTTATTCATCATTCTGGATGTTTGCCGCTCTGAAAGCCCCCTTGCTGGGTAGCACTGATGCGGCCAAAGAAGCATTGAAATGGCTGGCTGTCCCCTCCGCATTTTTATGTATAGCGGGATTAGTGATGGTCTTGTGGATTGTAATTTATGGATTGGTCATAAAAAAATAACATTGATAATGTGTTTTGGTCGGTAACTTATTAAATTTCATTATATTAAATAGATTAAAAACACCCGATTTTCAGTTGACAAATGCATAAATAACACTATCTTACCGATATAGTTGGGGTGAAGTATGCCCCGAGTTAATCATTATAACGGCCTGAGGAGGTGTTTTTATTGCCGGGTGTTAAAGTTCGTGACGATGAGTCATTTGAAAAAGCATTACGTAGATTTAACAAGTTTTGTGAAAAGACTGGTGTCCTCTCAGACATAAAGAAACATCAGCATTTCGAAAAACCATCAGAAGCGCGCAAACGCAAACTTGCTGCTGCCAAACGTAAAGTCAGACGTCTGAGAAGAATAGAACAATATTAATCCGATGAGTCTGCTAGCTAACATAGATAAAGATACAGCTGAGGCCCTGAAAGCCGGTGAAAAAGAAAAAGTCACTGTGCTCCGGGGCCTTAAATCTGATATCAAATACCGCCAGATCGAAAAAAGGGATACCCTCACCGACGAAGAAGTCGCTGAGGTCGTCTCCAGCTTTGCCAAAAAATGCCGGGATTCAATCGAAGAATTCAAAAAAGGAAACCGGGAAGATTTGGTCAAAAAGACGGAATTTGAGCTCGAAGTAATTGCCAAATATCTCCCCGAGCAGCTTTCCGAAGAGAAACTTCGCGAGATTATAAAAGCTGCTATCGAAGAGTCCGGAGCCGATTCGCCCCAGAAGATGGGACTGGTTATGAAGATCGTAATGCCCCAGATTAAGGGCAAAGCGGACGGAAAACTGGTTAGTAAAATAGCTTCGGAATTACTTGCCAATTGATTTAAAAAACTCCTATATTTTAATAATTAGGATCCACTAATCCCTAAACAGGAGTAAGTGAATGAATTGGATTGATGCAGTTTTGATGGTTCTATTACTGGCTATGGTAATAGTCGGCGCCAAAAAGGGAATGATCAGGGAGTTGATGGCCCTTGGGATTTTTGTAATTGCCGTAATTGTCGCTATTAATTATGTGGATAAATTCGCTGTCTGGGTTCATGAAAATATCGGCGGCTCTCCCCTGGTTTCGGCCTTTCTGTCATTTATAATTTTACTGGCTGCCAGTTATGTGGTATTTAAACTTATTGGAATCCTTTTTTATAAGGTTGCAGATATTAAATCGAGTGGTAAAAAGGATCAGATGGGCGGTGCCCTGGTAGGTTTTCTACGCGGTTGGGTTTTAATTGGTTTTGTAACTTTTGTTGTCTTCCTGCTGCCTATGCCGGCAAGTTTTTATACCGCATTTGATGCTTCATTTTTTGGTTCAGCGGTTGCCAAAACTATCCCCTTGATGTACGAAGGGACCTCGCCGATTCACCCCAATAACCCAAAATTCTTTGATAAAATCGAAAACACCCTCCTTGTTACACAATCTCAATCTGATTCAAATACCACCGATGAAGAGCGTGACGATGTTTTCAGGGTCTTACAGCAGCTCCATCAGCATTTTAATACCGACTTTGATGGTGCTTGATTTGACTTTCATTTGAAATTTAGATAATTATATTACAGCCGGTATTTGCCGGCTGTTTTTTTTAAATGGAATAGAATAAAAATGTTTGATAAGCATACACTAAAAGTACTGGAATTTCCGAAAATAATCTCCCTGATCGAAGGGCGTTGTTTGACCCCCTACGGGAAAAACAATGTAGCTCGCATTGCCCCTCTGTCAGATCCGGATGAAATCAAAAAGAAATGGACCGAAATTTCTCAGTTGAGGGATATTTACAAGTTCGGTCGTGCTTTCCCCTTATATAATCTTGAGAATTGCCGTGAAGAGCTGAAGAAATCAAAAATCGAAGGAAGCTTTTTGGATCCGGAAGAGATTTTACAAATACTGAATCTTATTGAAGTCTCAATTGATTTACATGACTACGATCCGGAAAAACGAGTGAACTTCCCGGATATTACTGTTTATTTAGAGAAAATCAGAGCCTTCCCGGAATTAAAAAAAGAGATAAGACGAGCGATTGACGATGACGGTGAAATCAAGGATAACGCTTCATCAGCCCTAAAGCAGATCCGCAACGATCTTCGTTCTTATAAACAAAAAATTATCACAAAACTGACCGGTATGCAGACCGCCCAGCCCAGTCAGGCTGGATGGCAGGATGATATAGTAACCATGCGCAACGGCCGCTATGTTATTTCTGTCCCTTCCAATCGTTATCAAAGCAAAATGGGGATTCTTCATGATCGCAGCCAGACCGGAGCTACGTTATATGTGGAACCTACTGAGACAGTCGAATTGAATAACAGACTCAATATGCTCTCTCAGGAAGAGCGGTTTGAGATGGATCGGATACTGAGAGCATTGACAGCTGAAATCGCTACCCGCGCTGAAGCATTGCTTGAGAATACCCGCTTGATAGGCATACTTGATTGTCTCTATGCCTGTGCTCAATTCTCAAGTAAAACCAGCGGTAATGCTCCGGCTCTGGGCGAAGAAGCTTCATTTAATTTCATTGACGTCAAGCATCCTCTTCTTCTGATTCAAACTGAAGACCACGAATCGGTAATACCCTGTAGTATCTCTCTTGATAATTCACGCCAGGCTATTTTAGTTACCGGTCCTAACACGGGTGGTAAAACAATTGTCCTGAAAAATATCGGACTGGCTTTAGTAATGGCCCAATCCGGTCTTCATATATCAGCAAACGAAAAGTCAACAGTCGGACTGTTTGAGAATGTGATGGCTGATATTGGTGATGAACAGTCAATTGAACTCTCCCTGTCTACTTTTTCATCGCATATGCAAAATATTATCAGAGGGGTAAAACAAGCCTCGCCGCAGACCTTAATTCTCTTTGATGAAATCGGTGCCGGAACAGATCCCAAAGAGGGTTCCGCACTGGCAGAATCAATTATCTTATATGCTATCGAAAAGGGAGCGCGCATAATTGCGACAACCCAATATTCTCAATTAAAGACCCTGGCGATGGAAAACCCTGAACTTGAAAACGCCTCATTGGAATTTGATAAAAATACCCTCTCCCCTACC
>JBDRQG010000300.1:0-2095 GCA_043826475.1 bacterium | reverse complement strand
ACTTCCCCAAAAAAACAGGATATAATGTTTTTAGATGCGTAGTCATGAAACAACAAAACATTAAGCCTCCGGGCTCAGTCTGTCCTCTTGTCTTTTGGCATGGCGACGCATCTAAGGCTGTCCCGGGGGCTTTTTTATTTTAGGGGGAATTTATGAAAAATGAATTGGCCATCATTAAGAAGTCGGAAGTTTTGATCCCAGAGATTGTCGGCCCCTGGGAATATGATGAATCCGTCAAGAAGTTTCGCAATTTATTCAAGGCTGTCAGGGAGAATGGGGAAGAAGCTCTCGGCGAGTTCAAAAGGGCATATGATGAATTGATAGCCGATTCCAATAAGAAGAAAGGTCGGCGATGGCCAGACAAAACCTTCGGCGGATATTGCGGTGATATTGAAATAAGCCATACCACGGCGAATAAATGGCTTAAAGAGTTCTTTGGCATAAGACGAGTTTGCAATAAATTGCAAGCTCCTTCCCCGCCTGGCCTTGACCCTATCCTCCTTGAAGGTGACATCCTCGACCGTATCCACGACATCCCCGACAACAGCATCGATCTGCTCATCACCGACCCACCGTACGGGATAACAGATGAAGCATGGGATCAGTTTGACGATTATCTCAGCTTCCTGCGCCGTGTAATGCAGGCGATCGTTCCTAAGCTCAAGGCCAAGCATTCCGGCTTTATCTTTGCTGATGCAAGGATGATGTATCCCGTCAGGGAAGTGTTGGCGAATTATTTTGATATTAAAAATACACTCATCTGGATCCGCAAGAACATGGCGATGGGTCGAGTTATCAAGGACAGGTTCATCTCCAGTTATGAGCCTATATTTTACTTCGGGGCGCGGGATCTAAACCTTCCCGAAGAATGGGGCGGAGAGAGGTTTGACTCATTCGAGTTTGCTGTTCCACAGACAAATTTCAATGATACCAAAGTCCACCCGACACAGAAGCCTATCGAATTATTCCGTCGGCTTATCACGGTCGGCAGTTTCGATGGAGACATTATCCTTGATTGCTTCGCTGGGTCAGGAACAACCGGCGTTATCACAAAGGAACTTGGGCGCACTTGTTATCTCGTCGAGAAGGATCAAAATTATATCAACGTTATAAAACAAAGGGTCGGTATCTCTAATGAGTAAATGGGAAGAAGACCTGGAATGGAGCGAGGCCGCCAAGCCGATTCAGGATCTTGTATATCGTTACGTTTTCGGCGATACTCTCCAGGACATTGCGCGGTTCTCAAAAGATGACCGTCACGTCTTAGATCGTGAGTATCATATTGATGTTGAATTAACGCTGAAGAATGGGATCAAGTTGCTCGGACAAGAGAAGGCGCTCAGAAAACAGTTCGCTGAATTCAATACATTCACAATAGAATTTTATCAAAATAGGTACACAAAAGAGAAGGGTGAATTTTTTAATCTCGGCGCACAGTTCTATCTTCATGGGTATCTTGATGGTGATACTCCTGATGAGATAAAGGCATCCCGTAAGTTTATTAAATGTTATTTTATAAAGATCTTTGACTTCCTCGAATACCTAAAGAAGAAGCCCATCAGCGTATTGGAAAAGAACTCAAGGCGAAGCTCAGGAAATGCTAGTTTCTATTATATCCAATATGATTCTATTCCAAAGGAATTTATTTATTGGAGAACTCCATGAAAGGAATACAATAATGGCGCAGGGTAGAATGATAAATCGAAGAATCAGTAAATCAGATAAAATTAAAGATTTAAAATATGACCGCTCAAGGGTTTTATATTTTATGATTTATCCCTGGTTGGATTGTGAGGGGCGGTACTCAGCAGATCCAATTGATATAAAAGAAGATTGTTGCCCACGGTTAAGATATTCAAAGAGGCAAATTGCAGAATCAATGATTGACTTAGCAGATTCAGGATTGATTTTATTGTACGAGGACGATGACGGGAAACCATATCTTGAATATACAAGATTTGAGGAATTCCAAATTGGTCTAAAAAAGAATAGAGAAGCTCCCTCAAAAATACCGATTCCTGATTTAGTCCGGATTAACTCCGGAGTAACTCCCTCTTTATATTTAAGTTTAAGTTTATATTTAAAGAAAGTAGGG
>JBDRQG010000299.1:0-9544 GCA_043826475.1 bacterium | reverse complement strand
TGCTCGGTGAGATTATTTTAGGCGTTCCTGGCAAGCACAACATCTCTAATGCACTGGCGACTATTGCCGTATGTCGTGAACTGGGAGTCGCTTTTGAAACTATCGCCGATGGCTTAAGAACTTTTACCGGAGTCGGACGGCGCTTTGAATTTGTCGGCGAGGTAAATGATATTTTGGTTATCGATGACTATGCCCATCACCCAACCGAAATTGAAGCTACACTCAGGACAGCCAAAGAAATTTATAACCGCCGGGTGATTGTAATTTATCAACCGCATTTGTTTAGTCGTACAAAGGATTTTGCAGTCGATTTAGCCCGGTCGCTTTCGATTGCCGATAAATGCTTACTGGCGGATATCTATCCGGCGCGTGAAAAACCAATCGAAGGTGTGACCTCAAATTTGATTATTCAAAAAGCAAAAGAATTAAATGTTGGTGATTTCAAGTATATCGGTTCGCGTGAAAATGCACCATCGGAAGCAGCTAAGATTGCCAAAACGGGTGATATGATAATTATCATGGGCGCTGGTTCGATTACACTGGCCAAAAAAGATGTTCTTGAGGCTTTAAAAGGAATATAATGATTACTGTCCCTAAGAAAATAAAATTGATGATAGCCGGGATTTTAATCTCAGGTGTTGGATTTTTTGTAGTAGTCAACTATACCGATGCCTGTCGTCTGGAGAATGTCATTCTCAACGGAGAATCTATCGAGAACTGGCCTAAACGCCTGGGTTTTAAAGAGAATGAAGCCCTGGTTAAATGTCCGGTCGATAGTGTAGCCAAGGTACTGCTGGCTAAAGAAAAAATATTTAAAGTTGATGTCGCCTATCATCTCCCGAATGAACTGGAAATTAAAACCAACAATTTCAAGCCGGTCTGTTTTGTGATTGGACAGGAAACCGGAAAGATGTTCGGACTGGATGATGCCGGACGACTGATCGGACTTGAAAATGCTGAAATTGACTGGGAACAGCCTATCTTTACCGGAGTAAATACCGGGGATATGTTTAATTATTGTGATGACTACCGGGTGCCGACAGCTATCAGCCAGTTGGAAGAAATCAGAAAAAAACAAATCGATGTCTTCCGCTTGATAGATGAAATTGATTTTTCCAACAATAGTTATCTGGTGGCTACCCTCTCCGGTCTGAATCTCAAGCTCTGGGTGAGGGCCGACAAGTTGATGGAAGATATGAACCGGATGGTCGAATTTATTCATAAATATGACACTGATATTTCAAATCTGGATCATCTCGATCTTAGATACGACGACATGATAATTTGTGCTGAGGGAAAGAGATAGTATGCCGCAGGAAAATATCATAGCCGCTATCGATTTCGGGACTTCCAAGGTTGTCGCCATTGTCGGCGAGATGGATGCCGAGGGAAGAGTCTATGTGATTGGGCATGGTATTAGTCCGGCTGATGGTCTTCGGCGGGGCATAGTAGTTGATATGGAAAAAACGGTCAACTCGATTAAAAAAGCGATCAATGATGCCGCACTGATTTCCGGTACTGAAATTGATCGGGTAACGGTCGGGATTGCAGGAGAGCATATCAGATCTATCAACAGTCATGGGGTGGTGGCAGTCAGCCGTACCGATAATGAAATCACCCAGGCTGATGTCAACAAAGCTCTTGAAGCAGCCCGAACAGTTGCGATACCGGTTGATAGGGAAATTATCCATGTGATTCCTCAGAGTTTTTCGGTGGATGATCAGACTGGAATTAAAGATCCGATCGGGATGTCCGGTGTTCGTCTGGAAGTGGAAGCACATCTTGTTACCGCCTCAATTGCCACCGCCCGTAATGTTTATCGGGCATTGGAAAGATGCCATCTCGAAGTCGATCATATTGTTCTGGAAGCTCTCGCATTGGAAGAAGCTATTCTCACTGACGATGATATTGACAGCGGCGTGGTAATCGTTGATATCGGCTCCGAACTGACCAATGTTGCTATTTTTTATGATGAAGCTATCCGCCACACTGCGGTAATTCCCCTGGGGAGCAAAAACGTAACCAATGATATCGCAATCGGTCTTCGCACAGCAGTCGATCAGGCGGAATATCTCAAAGTGGGGCATGGAGCAGCCTTATCATCGATGATCGATGCCGAGGAAATGATAACGGTTGAATCAGCGGCGATGCGCGAGCCTCGTGAAATTTCCCGTCATGTGCTGGCTTCTATTATTGAACCCAGAATGGAAGAGATTTTGACTCTTGTTCTCCACGAAATAAGAAAAGCCAATGCATCCGAAATATTGACTGCCGGAATGGTCTTATCGGGCGGGGGTGCTATGATGCTGGGAACCGAACAACTTGCCGAGCAGATGCTTGATATACCTGTACGACTGGGTCAAATAAATAATTTCGATCATATCCCGGATGAAATTAACAGTATCCGCTATGCCACTACGCATGGCCTTTTATTGTACGGTTTTCATCATGAACCGATAAAGGGTGGAAGTGCAGGGAAGATGAGGGGCATACTTAGAAAATTTGAAAAATGGATTACAAAGAAACTTTAAATAGTTCATGGAGGAACTAAAAATGGTAGAACACAAACACTCATTCAAGTTTGCCGAGGATTACATCGGCTACGCGAACATCAAAGTTGTCGGTGTCGGCGGTGGCGGCGGGAACGCCATAAACAGGATGATCGAAGCCGGGCTCAAAGGGGTTGAGTTTATTGCAATCAACACCGATGCCCAGGTTCTAGATCAAAATCGGGCTGACAAAAAAGTACAGATTGGCAATGAACTGACCGGGGGACTCGGAGCGGGCGCCAATCCTGAAGTTGGCAAGGGAGCCATTGATGAAAATCGACAGGCTGTTGCCGAAGCCCTTGACAAGCCAAATCTCGTTTTTATCACTGCTGGTATGGGAGGTGGAACCGGAACCGGAGCAGCGCCTGTAGTGGCTGAAATGGCCAAACAGGTTGGTGCTCTGACGGTAGCAATTGTCACTAAACCCTTCAAGTTTGAAGGGGCGCAGAGAATTAAGAGAGCTGAGAAGGGGTTAGAGGAACTTCGCTCACAAGTTGATACCCTGATCACTATTCCCAATGAAAGATTACTTGAGATTGTCGATAAAAAGACAACTCTGACTCAGGCTTTCGCAACTGCCGATGAAATTCTCCATCAGGCAACTAAAGGCATTTCTGACCTGATTACTATTCCCGGTTTGATTAACTGTGACTTTGCTGATGTCCGCACAGTGATGCTCGAACGAGGGGATGCCCTGATGGGAACCGGCTATGGAACCGGCGATGAAAAAGCGGTTGATGCTGCTCAAATGGCTATCTCATCTCCATTATTAGGTGATGTCTCAATCAGCGGAGCCAAAGGGGTGTTGATCAATGTTACCGGTGGTGAAGATATGACTCTGTTTGATGTCAACACTGCTACCTCGCTGATTTATGAAGCGGCTGGAGAAGATGCCAATATTATTTTTGGGGCAGTGATTGATTCGGCTATGGAAGATCAGATGCGGGTTACGGTAATTGCCACTGGGTTTGGTTATGGCAAGCCTAAAGTGGTAGTCGAAGAAAAGAAAAATATAAATATCGAACAGGTTCCCAAAGGGAAACCAATGTCCCTCTTTCCGGAACGTGACTTTGTAATACATAAAAATGAACCGGAACTCGAAGAGGCTTTGGTTGGTCATGAAGCTTCATATGAGAAGAGTAATGGGAACGGCAACGGAAACGGAAACGGTAACGGCAGCAACGAAAGACGCAACCGGGTGCCCTTGTTCACCGAAGCTGATCGTACTATCCCGGCCTATATCCGCCGGATAGGAGAAGCTTAAGAATTATAAGAATCTGAAGATTTTAAACTGAATATTTTTTTACCAAAAGGCAGACAAGTCTGTTTTTTAGGTTCCTCCACAATGCCGCTGGGCAAACTACCCTTCCAGCGGCATATTTTTTTAGATTAAGTTTAGTGGGCAGCACACGCCCCCGTGTGCCCCAAGATAAACCTTCAGAATTTACCAGCAGACGAGGGCGTCTGCCAGGCACAGGAATATTTTGGGGATATCAATAGGATCATCTCTCTATAATAGAGGAATATTCCCATGATTTTGTGGGTTTCCCACTTTAACACCCTGTACGAACTCAATTTATATCTATGTAGTACAATGACTTAGATAAAGATGGGTTGCCGGCATGGGTACTGCTCTGATATGCCAATAGAGTCAAGACACATTCAAAGAGAGAATTATGGACTTTAAGATTAATTCAAATATTAATACTTTCGGTATTGTCAGAAATATGAATTTCGACTGGAGCGGATTAACGAAATCAATTATAAAACTCTCTTCAGGCTTGAAAATCAATTCTGCTTCCGATGGGCCGGCTATTCTTGTTATTTCTGAGCAGCTTCGCTCCCGAATTGCCTCGCTAAATCAGGAAATAGAGAATATTGATTCTCAATTATACAAATATCAATATACATCAGCGACAGTCAGCCAGTTAAGATCAAATCTTACGGAACTTCGTACACTGGCGATAGGTGCTGCTAACGAAGGTAGGAATAATGAATATTCACAGGCTGCCTATCAGAGTAGTGCGGATTACATTGTTTCCAATTATAACTATGTTGTAGAAACCGCAGATTATAATGGTTCCAATATTCTGGATGGCTCTGAAAATGCTTTGGCCTCAGTAAGTAACCTGGATAATGTCGATTTTTCTTCAGCACAAACAACAGAAATGTCAATTGAACAGATTGATCAGGCTATTGCTGAGATTGACTCAGTTCAGATTGATATTGGTGCCAGACAGGCAGACCGGCTTGTTCCGGAAAAATCTAATTTGGAAGTCACTAAGTGGAACCTGATTGCCGCTGAAAGCAATCTCAGGGATGTGGATCATTTCAAAGAGTTTATTGATATGATTATTGAGATGATTCGAAGTAAAATCAATATTGCCCTTGCGTCACATTCAAATATAACATCACAATCGGTTATTGAACTTTTAAGTACTCAATAATACGAAAAAATACAAATGCCAATTATAGGACGAAAGTCTTGTCTTGCATTTTTTGATTTATGATAAAAATACTAATTCACATCACAATACGGGGCAATTCCCCCTTTGAACAGATAATCAACCAGAAGTATTAGATCCATCATATCAATATCCGCAGATGAATTTACATCCCCAGCTATCCATGTCAAAGGTTCTGAACCATTTTTATATATATAATTTACCATATAAACCAAATCAGCAACATTAATTTGATCGTTGCCGTCAACATCCCCGCAGAGGTAGGGAAGGAGTTTGGTGATAAAGGCATCATATTGTCCAGAAAGACTATCTTGAATTGGATTTACAACATGAAAATCATTTGCTTGAGTCGTACCAGCAATGTAAATATACCCATTGTCATCAACAGTAAGATCATGCCCATAAGTATAATCATCACCACCAAAAGAAGCATGATATATTGCTGTATTACCAGATTCATTCAATTTTAAAATAAAAGCTTTGCCATTATAACTTCCGGTAATAAATACAAAACCATTTTCAAGTATTAATCGTTCTCCCGAATCTGACTCTTCGCTTCCATAGTACGTGCTGAATATTAATGAATCACACCCACTGTTAATCTTTGCTATAAATGCTTCACATTTTCCATTGTATGTCATGAGTGGATTTTTTAATGGAATATCATCTGAGCAAGTACCCCCGGCAATGTATATGTTATATTCACTATCTACTGCTATTCCAAGACCTGCTTCATATTCATATCCACCAAAATATGAACTACAAATTAATGCATCCCCTTCACTATTTATTTTAAAGAAAAATGCATCAACGCCATTATATTCTTCTTGAATTGGTTTAATCAATGGAAAATTGGATGACATTACCTGACCTGTTACGTAAGCACAACCTAAATTATCTATGGCGATATCTACTCCGACATCCCAATCATTTCCCTCAATAAATGAACTGTATATAAGCGAATTTCCTTCAGGATTCAGTTTTGCTATTATAACATGACTTGCAAAACCAAAATCAGTAAATATAGGATTAAACGTGGGATAATCCGGTGATTCTGAATACCCTGTCAAATATGCATTTCCTAATGAATCTACCTCTATTGCATTAGTTTGATCAAGATGATTTCCACCGAGGTAAGTACTATAAATAATTGAATCTCCGGAGCTGTTAAATTTCGTTACCACAGCATCTGCATGTCCCCCCAAGTTTTCTTGAAAGGCATTAATTATTGGAAAATCTTCTGACCATGAACGACCTGCGACATATATGTTATCATAGATATCAATTGTTAAATCAACAGCTCCATCGTCTTCGTTCCCACCCAAATAGGTGCTGAAAATTAAAGTATAATCATCAGGATTTATTTTTGTTATAAAAATATCTGCAACACTTTTTGTTGTCTGATAGGGATTTTCAAGTGGAAAACCAGGTGATGCATATCCGGTTACTAAAATATTCCCTTCACTATCCAATGCGATTCCATAAGCTTCATCATAACTACTTCCACCCAAAAACGTACTGAACTCAAAAACCGGATCAATGATTAAATTATTGTTCTTATCATACGCTGTGATCTTAAACCCAAATGTGTTATCATCAAGAAGTGTGAACTCACATTCAACAGCATTTTTATCTCCTTTGACTCTCTGATAAACTACAGGTTGTTTCTCGATCACATCTCCCCATTCTGTTTTAATAACCAACTCCCCGGATTGATTAATAGAAATTGATTCTACCTTGTCATATTGGATTTGTATCTGCGATGGGTCACCTTCAGGGGAGACTATAAAATCATATTCCATATGACTGCCATTGCTGTAGTATTTTATATCAATGCCATCGTATACACTCTCATATTGAATTGCTTGATAGTTTGGGACATTTGTTCTCCACTTGTCAGGTTCGTTACCGATAAAATAATTGCATTTGTACTCCATCAAATCAAAGCCTTGAACAGTAGTATTTTGATTGGCACCTACAAATTTTGAGTTGATTGACATTGTGATAATACTATCACGATCAAAATAATATTTATCTAACTTGGGGTTGTGTGGAAAGGATGATTCGGGAACATTATCTTTTGGAATGCGACGGATAAATTGATGATATACTCCCTCTGATGTAAACCACATGACAGCTTTTTCAGCCTTGGAGCAAAAAAGAACTTTTTCATCCCATTGACCTTTGTTTTCGGTAAAGGTTAAGGGTATTGATGTTATATTAGTGTTTAATGTAATATTGTCATTGGCAATCAATTGAGATGTGAATAAGGAGAATACTATAACAAGAATGATATTTTTCATAAATTTCCCCTGATCAGGTATTTTTAAATTTCTTCTCTTATAAAAGTTGCTTTTCCAGGGGATATTAATCAACAAAATAGATTTGGAAAATCGTATGGCAGCATTGATTTTCCCCAATTATTGGACACTTTAAAAAGGTTTTCATGTGCCATAATGGCTGATTTGCGCCAGATTTGCTTGACTTTGTCTCATGATCCATGTAATTTTGATCAACATGGAAATATCATCAAAAAAAATACTGGCGGCGATTAAAAAACAATCAAGCCATCCAATGAAAATGAAGGAGCTGGCAAAAGCTCTCAATATCCCTCAAAATCTCTATACCCAATTCAGAATCGTGGTTAAAAGTCTGATTGTTACCGGTGATCTGATTAAGCTGAAAAGGGGACGGATCGGCTTACCGGAGGAGATGGATATGATAATCGGGGAAATCTCATTAACCCGCAAAGGGGTTGGATTTGTTCCGGTTGAATCTGAGGAAGAGGATATTCTGATTCCCCCTTTAAGTCTTGGAACAGCCCTTGACGGCGACAAGGTGATGGTCCGCCTGACGGGGATGTCCGCTGGTCGTCAGGCTGGAGTAGTTGTCAAAGTTGTCGAGCGTTCCGGTAGAAATATTGTTGGGATTTTTCATGTGGGGCAGCACTTCGCCTACGTCTCTCCCGATAATGTTCGCATCCATCGCGATATTTATATACCGGCGGCTGAGGTTAACGAGGCTAAAGAGGGACAGAAAGTTGTCTGCAAGCTAATCGAATGGGAAGACAGCAATCAAAATCCGGTGGGCAAAGTTACTGATGTTCTGGGTTTCCCCGAAGATCCGGGTGTGGATCTGCTAACGGTCATAAAGAATTTCAATCTCCCGGAGGAATTTCCCCAAAATGTTCTTAACGAAGCCGAACTGCAGACCTCGAAAAATATTGATGATGAATTATCAAATCGTCTCGATCTGTCCAATGAATGTATTTACACTATCGATCCCTTCGACGCCAAGGACCATGATGACGCCATCTCAATAGAAAAGGATAAAAACGGTTACAAGCTGGGGGTGCATATTGCCGATGTCTCTTTCTGGGTTGAACCCGGAACGGAGCTGGATAAAGAAGCCTTTCTCCGGGGGAATTCGGTTTATTTGCCGGGGAAGGTGATTCCGATGCTTCCGGAGATATTATCAAACGATGTCTGTTCGCTCAAACCCAATCGCAAACGACTCGCCTTTTCGATTTTTATTAATTTTGACCTCAAAGGGAACATGCTTTCATGGAAACTGGCCGATTCGGTTATTAAGTCACAAGCTAAGCTTGCCTACGAAGAGGTTCAGGATTTTTATGATAATAAAGAGCTCAAACCTCAAACTCAAAGTAAAATAAAAAAGACAGCCAATAGCCTGACCCTTGCCAGAGAGTTAGCCTCTATTCTTAGTAATAAAAGATTTGCCGAAGGTTCTCTTGATTTTGACCTCCCCGAATCAAAAATAATTCTTAACGATAAAGGGGAAGTGCTGGAATTGGGCAACAAAGTCCGCCTGGAGTCGCATCGTCTCGTTGAAGAATTTATGCTGGTGGCTAACAAAGCAGTCGCACTGGAAGTATTCCGCAAGGGACAGCAAATGATCTATCGGGTTCATGATCGGCCGGATAAGGAAAAGCTCGAAAACTTTTCAGCCATGATGTCCCGGCTGGGATATAAGTTCCCGGTCTCTGATAACACCAAACCAAATGACCTGGCCCGTTTTCTAATAAAAGTTAAAGGAAAACCGGAAGAGGAATTTATAAACGAGCTGATGCTCCGTTCACTTCAAAAAGCGGTGTACCAGAGAAAAAATATAGGTCATTTTGGTCTGGCTTTTAAGCATTATTCACACTTTACGTCCCCTATAAGACGTTATCCCGATCTTCTCGTGCATCGGTTACTGCGGGCATCAAAAGACGGGAAATACCCGCCCGAATTTGCCAAAAGAATTCCCGCTATAATCGACAATGTCGGCAAGCATTGCTCCGACACGGAAAGATTAGCTGAGAAAGCAGAAAGAGAAGCGATCAAAATAAAACAGGCATCATATATGGCCAAACATGTGGGGGATGTTTTTAAAGGAGTTATTTCCGGGGTGATGCCTTTTGGATTTTATGTCCGTCTCGATGGTCTGGGAGCTGAGGGAATGGTGCGGGTCTCAACCATCGATGATGACTACTACCACCATGATGAAAAAAACTACAGCCTTATTGGG
>JBDRQG010000298.1:0-8391 GCA_043826475.1 bacterium | reverse complement strand
TGATTTTTTACCGATTGCTTTTATGGATTAATAATAAAACTTATACAAATGCAAGATTAACCGGTCTATTTATGGGAATAGCGGCAATAACAAGACCAACGATTCTTATCTGGGCAGCACTGCTACTCCTGTTACTTCTCTTCTACAGAAGAAAGATAACCCAATGGTATAAACAGATACTCTTCTTTGCTCTTGCATTATTTATCGTAATTGCTCCCGTAACGATCCGAAATCTGATTGTTGCTAATGACCTGGTGTTGATTTCTTCGCAGGGAGGAATTAATTTTTATATTGGCAACAACCCGGATGCTGACGGAGTTTCCGCAATTATGCCGGAGCCAATGGGATATAATTGGCAAATTTCGCAGATTAGCTACATCGCAGAAAATGAAACCGAGAAGAAATTAACATCAGGAGAGATTTCATCATTCTGGCTCAAAAAAGGATTGGAATGGGTAATATATAATCAGAGGGAATTTATAAGGTTATATCTGAAGAAAGTATATTTCAACATTTCAAATCGGGAAATTTCCAATAACCGTGACCTTGATCGATTTTATAATAACATACCACTTTTAAAGTACAATCCGGTATCATTCGGTATTTTATTCTCTTTTTTTGTTGCAGCTTTACTTCTTTTATGGAGAAAGAACAAACTCGTCAGATTATTATTGGTGCTACTTTTAGCATATTTATTTGTCGGATCACTCTTCTTTTTTAACAGTCGTTTCCGGCTTCCGCTACTCCCGATCTATTTTATATTATCTGCATCAGGATTAATAACGATACTCAGGTATTTTAAAGAGAGCGTTTCAAAATTAGTTATTCCACTAATAATCTTAATAATATCATTATTGCTTTCAGTCTACCCCGTTGTTTCTTTACCAGTTGGCAATTCTCCCCAGGCATTAATGTCCAAAGGAAATTACTATTTTGTCCAGCAGGATTATGAAATGTCTCTGAGATATAGCCGTGAGGCATTTATTGTAGATTCTTTATTTCCTGAAGTTAATTTAAACCTTGGGAACTGGTTTCTTAAAATGGGCAACATTGATTCAGCCCGATATTATTTCGAGCGTGAAACAGAATATCACCCTTATCGATATAAAGCTTATACCAATTTGGCGACATTAAAATACTTAGATCATAATTATCAGGAGTCTTTGTCACTTATTAGGATTTCTTTAAAATATAATCCAAATGATCTAACGGCCAATCAGGTGCTTCTGCGCACCACATTCGCCAACGATTCAATTGATAATGAGACATGCTCTCTTACTGCTCAGGAATCAATAGAATTAACAGGCAATGACATATATCTTCTAAATGAAATTAGTGCTCTGATGATAAACCGGAGTATGTTATCAAACGCAGAAGAGTTTCTCAATAAAGCATTACTTTCCCATCCTCCGCCTATCGAGACTGACGATGAAGCCTTCAAACCATATTTTAGAAACAGTCATAACAATATGAGAAAACAAAAAGGATATTCTCATTTCCAACTTGGATATATAAAAGGTTTGCAAAATAGTTATGGAGAGTCAATAAGACACAGCCTCGAAGCTATCAATCTGGACTCAACCCTGTCAGAAGCTTATATCAATCTGATAAGTGGATACATAGCAACCAACCAAACCACAGCAGCGGACTCGATTTTAAATCATGCTTTAATAATGTTCCCTAATTCATCTCCTTTACTGAAATTAAAAGATCTGATTTATAATCAATAAAAAAGGGACTGAATAATCAGTCCCTTATATTTCAAATAAGATATTTACTTACTTCTTAAATTCGCTGGGATGCTTGCCATTCGGATCCCAGGGCCATATCCCTTTTGCACGGGCCAGGTCATCATTACGCTTCCAGTACCTGTCTCTCATTTCAGAGATTGAGAGACTCAAACCGGAATTATCATAACGAATTTCAGAAACCGGGGCGGCAATTGTGGGATCATAAAGGAAATTCAGGACAGTATCAATTAACGCCTGAAGGGGAGTCGATGATGAGTCGCCCGGAATTGTTAGCGTTGTATCATCAAGACAGGTTATGGTAAAGTCAAAATGTACAGTCTTGAATACACCGGTATTAAACCTATGCCCAACCGGAGTTCCTTCCTGGTTATAATCAAATTCCATCTGACGTCCAAAGGGATGAGAGGCGCCGTAAAACGACTTATATAAATACATTACTT
Organism: bacterium; assembly: GCA_043826475.1. GTDB lineage: Bacteria > Zixibacteria > MSB-5A5 > GN15 > FEB-12 > DAOWMZ01. The sequence continues at coordinate 6,200 of JBDRQG010000298.1, read as the reverse complement.
CAGCGCCTGTACCAGCAACACTATAATTCACTTCACCTAAAGCCGGAACATCCGGATTATATGCCATTCCAGGTAAAGCTACAGAATTTAGTCTGTTTTGAACATGTGTACCAAGAATATTGACATCAGGCCATTGAGGTTCGAGGCTATAAGCACCTATAAAATCTTCGGTTCTGAATTTATATGGAGAACTGCCAAAAGGAGACATGTTCCCCCAGTATGTCCATGAAGAAAACTGTGTCTTTTGAACAGCAAAGTAGAAGGCATATTCAGCTGGCATATCTGAACTACCGGGTAAAATATAAGGAATAGGGGGATTGTCCTGTGCTCCTTTTAGAGGACAGCGCATCGATAACCAGACATTAACCCCGGCATCAATAGCCTTATATAGATCGATCCCAATTCTCTTTCCCGGTGTAACTAATTGTGAAGCAGACAAGCTCTCATTGTAGCATATCAATATCTTATAACTCAAGAGAGTCTTTAACATGGGGGCTGACGATAAAACGAATACTCGAGGATAATAATCATCAAGAGTAAATCCTGTTTGAGGATCCCATTTATTAATTTTATCTTTCCACCATTCTTTTTTATCAAAGGTTGATTTGTATGCATTATAAGCAGTGGCATATGTGAAATCTAAAACTGCGACATCATTCTCATATTTCGGATCGATTACAGATAAGGCTGAACATGCTGGAGTGAGATCCGGTACAAAGGCATCATCACGGGAACGGCACCAGAACAGGAAATTACTTTCAAATGTTATATTGGTATCAATATTTTTAAACACATCGTAAAGAGTATCGCTTGTATTAAGAATCCATGTATCTACCCCGTTCCAGGAACTGTCTGCTACCTCATTATATTTCGAATTTACAAAATTCGGATCATTGATATCAAAGATCTTATCCATTTCACCCAGCACTGAAGAAGGCATATCAGGAGTCACAATAGTAGTATCGCAGGTTTCCTCAAGTCCGCCCTCGGTGAAACTGGTATCACAACGTATGATTGTATCACCAATGTTGTAAACAAAGCCATCAGTAGTAACAAATACCTGCTTACGGTAAGTACTGTTTATGACTGCGGTATCTTCATTCGTGTAAGGACCGTATAAACGCCATTCAAATTCAAAAGGAGGCGGATCAGAAGGATAATCAATTTTATCTTCTCCAAGCCAGCGCAGCCTTACACCGGTGACAATACCGCCAGGTTGTTCAGAATTTACAAATGGTATATCATCGGCATTAATCAGAATATAAGTCTCCGGCGGATTATCATTGCGCAGGAATAGCCTGTAGACAATATCCGAAGCCATGCCTTCAGTATCATAAGCCTGAAGGAAAACCCATTGGGGGACAAAACCTCTAACCGGGTTAGTCGTATCCGCTGTTAAAGGAAGGCTATTTTTAGTTTGAGGATTTGCAGCTGAAGGATCAACATCGATGTAAGTCCACTGATCCTCTGTAATCGTATGGATATAATCTTCAGGCGGCATATCTCCAACCACAATTTTAGTGGCAATATGATAGCGGTAAAAATCAATCAAACCGTCGTTATCGGTTCCATACCAGTAGATCACCGGATTGGAGCTAAAATCCTGCCCTTCCGGAGGAATAGTGGCAAAATAGACGATCGGTTTTTTATTCTCGTAAACATCTCCTTCAAGGGTACTGGTACATCCAGCAAAAAATAAAATCGAAAACATCAGCATCAATGATATGGATAAAACCAGCATGTTTATGAGTTTTTGATTATTTCTAATTTTTGAATATTTCATTTTTATCAATTACTCCCCTAAAAAGCCACAACTAATGTGAACCGGTGTACTTCGGTGAGAACTCCGAAATCCTGAAAAGCATAATCAAAGCGCAACTCGCGCTCTCCACCGAACGGTAATCTTACTCCACCCCCGGTAGTGAAACCATCGGAGTCATAATTAAACCGAGCGCCGGCCCGTAAAGAGAATATATCTTTATATACGAATTCAATACCACTGTTGTATTTTTCCAGGTTATCAGAGGGGTGAGATCCTTCAGCCGCTAAAGTCAGAATATAGTCATTAGCTTCAATGACATTAATGGCGCCGCCGAACTTAAAGTTAATAGGAAGTGGATATGGATTTTTAATAAATTTCATGTCCGGACCGAAATTGGAAATTAACATAGCAATTTTAAATCCCCGATAACCGGTATCATAAATAGTACCAACATCAGCGCCCCAGCCACTGGAAGAATAATCATGTACAAATTCACCAATGTATTTAACTGTAAATCCAATTGAGAACCTGTCAGTCAAATACCGGCCATAACTGGCGGCAATCGATAAATCATCATAATAGAATTGTCTTCCCGTAGGGACTCTGTTATAATCAGTCTCATCCATAACACCTGATCCCAGAGCATAGACACTGACTCCCAGAACACCTCCAATAGATTCCAGAGGTAATCCTATTGCTCCGAATCCATAAGAGATATCAGCCGGCATCTTAATATATGTGAATCCGGCTTCTTTGCCATAAAGCGATGTTAACCCGGCTGGATTATAATAAACCGCAGAGATATCATCAGCCACAGCAGTAAAGGCTTCCGCCATTCCCATCGCTCGGGCTGAAACCCCAAGCTCCAGGAACTGCGCTCCGGTCGTTCCCACCTTGGCCTGAGACCAGACCTGGGTTGGGGAAATCATCACAATAAATACTAAAAGGGAAATTACGAGGAGTAATGGTTTAATCCTTTTTGTATCTAATTTGTAATACTTCGATTGCATGTAGTCCTCATTTATTTTCATCAAATATACTTCTCTATAATTACTATAAGTTTATTTCCAGTCCCATTCTCACCTGACGGCCATAATCCCAAAGGGACGGGTTACGGTCATAGTCTGTCCCACCTTTGATAGTCGAACTTATATTTTGTTGTGTATCAGCACGACCAGTGTTACTGTATACAGTAGTAATATTTTTAGTATCAAAGATATTTTCAATCCATAAAATATAACTGAGATCAAGTCCAACCACAGAGAAATCTTTTGTAAACCGTACATCAAAGAGGATAATAGAAGGAAGACGAAGCGAGTTGGTCTGGATATCCTCACCGGTAACGGTAGAAACATTTGGATAGGATCGATCTGGAGTATATGGCCTTCCAGTTTCTATAAAGGTTTCAAGAGAAAGAGACCAGCCGCTGGGAATTGGTAGGCCAAACAAGCGAGGCTTGACAGTATTTGGAATAAATACCTGGAGATTAGATTTCAAAGAATGGCGGACATCATGGTCAAGAGCGAATTCCGAAAGAGGTTCACGCGACAATTCAAACTCTGTTCCCCATTCTCGGGATGCTTCTGAGGCTTTTCCAAAAGCAAAAGCATATGTGTAGCTGAGCATACCATTAACATATCCACCGCCGCGCTTTTCAACAGTCAGTTCAAAACCACGGCTACGGCCATAATCGCTATTGCGATACTGCTGGCGGTTCAGGCCGTTAACAACGACCACCGAACGATTGATTTTATCAAATTCATCTTTAAAGTAACCAGAAACATCAACTGAATAGTATTCAGTCATAGCGTATTTAACACCAAATGAATATTGTATAGTCTTCACATAATCGAGGTTATAATTACCGACAACCGCATCCTGATCAATAGCTGTTGTATTTCGGGCATACATCAAAGTCAGGGATGGCAGCTGATAGAAATGTCCATAATTGAAGTGGACTTTGGCTTTGTCTGATATCGGATATGAGAAACCTATACGAGGCGATATCTTTTGACGATCGCCAAGAATTATACCTGAACCAAGATCATCATTTTTAGCTATTTCAACTAAATCTTTGGTATCTTGAATAAAGAAATCCCACCGTAATCCTAATGATGCAATCATGGAACCATATTCAAGCTTATCTCTTAAATAAACAGTACCGGAGATGGGCTGATAAGCAAAGATATCTCTAAATGCTCCTCTATCAGGATAAGGACCTCCATCCGAACGCCCTGTGTATTGCACGTATGGTCGCTGGATTTGATTGTACTGGAAGTCATCTCTTTTAACAGCAACACCACCTTTTAATTCATGCGGTCCAAACTGGCGGAAGATTTTCACTTCACCGCGCAGAGTTTTAGTTTCCTGGAATTGCCAGGTAGAGCCTGGGATATCTAAATCTTCATTGTAACTATTCGTGTTTAAGAAATTGCTGGTACCGCCGGCATCCCATTTACCATTACCATTCCAGTCCGTAAATGGTTCCCCCGGATCATACTGCTGGTTTGGTGTATTAAAGATGCCATTGTTATTCCTGTCAACATATGGTACACCCAGCGTCCAGCAATCATTGGTCTCACAAGGTCCGTCGTGCTGGCCATTATGATTATAGTCCTGGTTATCAGAACCGATGGAGCGAATAAAACCATCAATACCAATATCATAAAGATTATTGTTATTGTAATCAGTAAAAGGCTCACCAATGACTGAGTCGCCATCTACATAAGGCTCGGGATCACGAGTATTAATATGACTAACCCGATTATCATCAAGAATCCCGTTACCATTTTTATCATTAAGAAAATCACCTGCATCCCAGACACCATTGCCATTTAAATCAAGAAATGGCTCGCCCTCAAGATCATCAATATAACCGTTATCATTAAATCTAAAATCGGATAATTCAGTGGTAGCTCCCTGGAGGTTTTGGTCATAATTAAATTCACCAAAAGTATATGCTGGTCCGGTAAAATCTGTTCCATACACCATAGTATCAGGATAAAGGTTGATCAGCGGTTCCGGAGCATCATAAATACCATTCCCATTTCTATCTACATATGATTCCCATTCATAATCAAATTTAAATTGGTCCGGATCAAGACCAACACCCGGATGATCAGGATCGCCCGGTTTCCGACTGGAAGTGTTAGTGGAATACGAAAAGACAGCTTCGTAAGTCATGTCTTTGGACAGCGCCTGAGATACTTCAAGTGATAGTGATTGCCATTTACTATCATAAATAGGAGCTGTCTGAGCTGAATATATATTGCTCCATAAAAAATCCGAATTTTTCTGCTGAGTAATTTTATAAGAGAGAATAAATTTGAGATTTTGTTGAGGACGGAATTTTAAATTACCCATCCAGTGGTATCTATTAAGACGTCGTTCCGGAACATTGATACCCAGAAGCTTAAATCCATCATAATCAGCTCCTGTTCCTGGTGAATCATAATCGCTGTATTTATTTATTCCATCACTTTTATCAACTTCAGCATAAATATAATATGTAAATTCTTTATCCTCAAGAAAGTTCAGACCTAAAGCAGGTAATATCTTACTCTTTAATATCGGATCAGGACCTGAAAATGAGAAACGAAGAAAATCATTGTTACGGGAGTATTTATTAAGACTAGGATTTCCAAAGTCATCAGTTATATACTGCAGATTCATCCGAGTCACATCCTTGGAGCCAGTCTGAGTGGTAATCTTTACAATCCCTGAGAGAGCGTCACCGTATTCCGGGTCAAAACCATCTTTAATAATCTGAATTTCCTGAATAGAACCCGATACTAAAGACAACTGGGCGCCAGCCTGGCCAAGATTACCTAATGGATCGTTGATTGGTACACCATCAACAATATAGGAAACCTCGCCGGCACGTCCACCGCGAATAAAAACTTCACCCTGTGTATTAGTAACAACACCGGCAACCTGTGTGAGAAGATCATCAACGGTTGTAACAGGAGCGGTTTCAATTTCTTCTCTGGTGATTGTGGTTTGGTTAGCCGTTTCATAAACCTTCAACTGATCCTGTTTACCGGTAACCTGAATCACTTTATCAATGTCAGTTGTTTTAGGACTTAGCTTCTGATCTGCTTCTGAAGTCAGGTCAGCTTTAACCTGGATCTCAGAAATTTCAACTGTATTAAATTCCAAGTGTGTAATTTTGATAGAATACACTCCGGGTTCCAACTGAGTAATTACATATTTTCCATCAAAATCAGTTTGAGCACCACGGTTAGTTCCTATTACCTGAACTGATGCACCAATTACCGGTTCACCTTTATCGTCAGTAATTGTACCTAAAATTTTTCCTGTTGAAGCAGCAAAGATTTCGCTGTTTAAAAGAAATAGAAATGCTGAAATAATAACAATTACAAGGAAATGCCGTTTATAACGACCCAGCATGATCTGTCCTCCTAACATATATCAAAAA
>JBDRQG010000297.1:0-28879 GCA_043826475.1 bacterium | reverse complement strand
GTGGAACGGATTGCCATGCTTAAATATAAAATTAATGATGTACGGCTCTTTTTTAATAACGACATTCGTTTTCTCAGACAATTTATATAACTATGAAGATTTCTTATAATTGGTTAATTGAATTAACAGGGCTGAACTGGTCCGCAGCAGAGCTTTCAAAACGGCTCACCGATTGCGGGACTGCGGTGGAAGACTCCGAAGCAACCGACCGCTACATGGACAAAGTGGTGGTTGGGGAAGTGATTGATCTGAAACCTATCGAAGGGGCTGATAAAATCAGACTGGCTACGGTCAACACCGGCTCGGAAACGATGGATCTGGTCTGCGGGGCACCTAATGTAGCCAAAGGTCAGAAAGTAGCTGTAGCTCTCTTAGGGGCCAGCCTTGCTGGATCTATTGTAATTAAAAAAGTTAAAATCCGAGGAGTTGAATCATGTGGCATGATTTGCTCTGAAAGAGAACTCGGTATCTCCGAGGATCATTCCGGGATTATTGTTTTACCTGAGGATGCCACTATTGGTCAGCCATTAGCCGAATACTTGGATTATAAAGATACTCAATTAACATTTGAATTAACCCCCAATCGTCCCGATTCTATGTCAGCTATCGGAATTGCCCGTGATGCTGCCGCTCTTGCCTCAGTCAAAGTAAAAAAACCGGAAATAAAATTATCTGAAGCTTCTGATGAAGCATCAAAATATATTAGTGTTAGAATTGATGATCCCGATGCCTGCCCCAGATATGCAGCCCGGATTATTAAAAATGTAAAAATCGCTCCTTCTCCATGGTGGGTGAAAAAGAAATTGCTGATCTGCGGTATCAGGCCGATTAACAACGTCGTCGATATAACAAATCTGGTTCTGCTTGAATCGGGTCATCCGCTCCATGCCTTTGATTATGATCGTTTTAGCTCTAAAGAAGTTGTTGTCCGCAGAGCTATGGATAAAGAAAAGTTCACGACTCTGGATGGCAAAGAGCACACTTGTACCAATAATGTCCTCTTAATCACCAATGGCAAAGAAGGGGTTGCCGCCGGTGGTGTGATGGGTGGTCTTAATTCCGAAGTTGAAGATGATACTAAAAATATTCTACTTGAAGCAGCTTATTTCAATCCATCTGTTATCCGCAAGAGCCGCAAACATCTCGGTTTTGTGACCGAATCATCCTCACGCTTTGAAAAAGGAGCTGATCCAAACGAAGGTCTCATCTATGCTTTAAACAGGGCGGCTGCTCTTATGGCTGAATTATGCGATGGCGAAGTCTTAAAGGGGATAGTTGATTGCTATCCTTCGATTATAGAACAGAAAAAAATTACTTTACGTCTTAGCCGCTGTCATGCCTTGATCGGGAAAGAATTATCGAAAGACAGAATTATCCAAATTTTATCTGATTTGGAATTATCTGTAAAAGATAATGGGGATAGTTTAGATGTTATTGCACCGACCTTCCGTCCTGATCTTGAACGGGAAATTGATTTGATCGAAGAAGTAGCCCGGATAGAGGGCTGGAATAATATACCCGATGCAATTACAAATATTGGATCACTTTTTACACCGTTATATGATGAAGATAAATTTGTCGAAGAATCACGCAAAGTACTTACCTCGGCTGGTTTTGATGAGATAGTCTGTCATGGGTTGGTTGACAGCCGGTTTGCCGAAAAAATAAACCCCGGATCAGAACTTGTGAAAATTATCAATCCCTCCTCCTCGGATTTGAATGTCATGCGCAACAATCTGGTAATGAGTGCCTTGCCGGTTATTAGTCATAATATGTCGCACCGTAATATGGATTTGAAACTTTTTGAGCTTGGCAAAGCCTATTTCCCTCCGGATAAAAATGGAGAATGGGTTGAAGATAACCGTCTTCTTCTTGTTGTTACCGGTAACAGTCATAACAATTGGAGAGAGAAGCCAAGGGAATTGGATTTTTATGACCTGACCGGAGCCATAGATTCTCTATCAAAACATTTTCACTGGTCTGAATTTGAATATTCGCCTATTAATATAGGTTATTTTGAAGACAATCTTTCGTATGAAATAAGATTTAAAGGAACTGCAATCGGATCAATCGGTCAGGTTAAAGCATCGCTGGCAAAAGATCAGGATATCAAACAACCCTTGTTTTTGGCTGAACTTTCCACTAAATTATTAATTGAAAATAGTAGTCGGGTGGTTGACTTCAAACCTCTGCCTCAATTTCCAGCTGCTCCTCGCGATCTGGCAATTGTTGTAGATGCTGGAATTCCAGCCGGTGATTTATTGGCCAGTGTCAAAAAAACTGCCGGTGATCTTGCTGAAAAGGTCGAGATTTTTGATCTCTATACCGGGAAGCAGATTGAGAGTGGGAAAAAGTCGATTGCTATTTCGATTTCTTACCGCCACACCGAAAGAAGCCTTTCGGGTGAGGAAATTGATGAACGACAGGAAAAAATTATTAACAGTTTAAAAGAAAAATACAATGCAGAGATAAGGGATAAATAGATGTCTGACGATAAAGTATTAAAACTGATCGATAAAATGAACAGTGCGGTTGATTATATTGAGGAACTTTTACGTGAAAATGCCGCCCTCAAGGCGGAAAACTCACAAATTAGGTCCGAATTAAACAGCCTTAAAAATGAGACAAAGAAAATGAACCTGTTAAGCGCTGATCAATCTCAGGTAGTAAAAGCCAAACTGGCCGGAGTACTGGAAAGACTTGATGAATTGGAGCAGATTGGTCAATAATTTTACTTGACAAGCATTATTTAATTTGGTATAAATTCTTGATAGATAGTAGGATAAGAGATTTGAGCCGATTAACGCTGTTACAACAATGGCAAACGGTATGGTAGAAAACAAAGTTGTCGTAAACATATATGGTGAGGATTATCCCCTGGCAGGGGTTGAAGATCCTTCTCAAGTATCCAAAATAGCAGATTTTGTAGATTCCAGAATGAAAGAAATTGCTGAAAATAGCCGCATTAAGGCTCGTGATAAAGTGGCTATTCTTTCGGTTATGTCTATTGCATCCGAGCTAATGGATAAAAAAGATGAGATGGAGACATATAAGGCCAGTATTAATGGCCAATTTAATGATCTCCTCACTCGATTGGACAACGTGTTGCCTGCTGTGAAGAAGATTCCCTGATTTTAGGAATCTTTGATCAAATTTTTCATCCGCAACATTTTCACATAGATTGAACCTCCGAAATATGATCGGAGGGGAGGCGCTACAATGAACGACACAATCATTATTGTCGCTGTGGCAGTTCTTGCCTCTGTAGCCGGCTTTTTTCTTTCGTGGTTCGTGGCTAAACGAGTTTCACGAGATAAAGTAGCCGATGCTGCTGCAGAAGCCAAAAGGATAGTTGCAGAAGCCCAAAAAGAATCAGAAATCAAAATAAAAGAAGCCAGATTAGAAGCAAAAGAAGAATGGCTTAAGCGAAAAAGTGATTTTGACCGGGAAGCGGTTCTTAAAAGAAAAGAACTTGACGCCACTGAGAAGCAGCTCGACGAAAAAGTTACTGCCCTTCAGAAAAAAATTAATGTTATCGAAGATCGTGAAGTCGATCTTAACAAAAGAGAAAAAGGGATTCATACTCGGGAAAAGGGGATTGAGCTTAGGGAAACGGAACTGGATGAGATTATCGGCAAACAGAATGAACGGCTCCAGATTATTGCCAATATGACCCCCGATGAAGCCAAAAGGCAGTTGATGGATAATATGATCAATACTGCTAAGTTAGAAGCTGCTCAGTACATCAAGGATATCAAAGAAAAAGCCGAACAGGATGCCAACAAAGAGGCCAAAGAGATAATTCTTTCAGCAATTTATCGTTGTGCAGCTGAACACACTGTGGAAACGACAGTCTCGGTTGTTATTCTCCCCAATGATGAAATGAAAGGGCGTATTATCGGCCGTGAAGGAAGAAATATCCGCTCCTTTGAAACAGCAACCGGAATTGATGTTATCGTTGATGATACCCCTGAAGCTGTAATTCTATCCGGCTATGACCCGGTCAGGCGTGAAATTGCCCGTATGGCGCTGGAAAAACTAATCACTGACGGACGAATTCACCCCACTCGTATTGAAGAAGTGGTTGAAAAATCACAAAAAGAGATGGAAGTGATTGTTCGTGAAGCCGGTGAACAGGCTTGTTTTGAATTGGGTATTCATGGCCTGAACCCGGAAGTTATCAGTCTGTTGGGCAAATTGAATTTCAGAACCTCTTATGGACAAAATGTTCTGGCACATTCCAAGGAAGTTGCCATGCTGTGCGGTCTGATGGCTGCCGAACTTGAACTTGACGCTACCATCGCCAAGCGCTGTGGCTTGTTGCATGATATTGGAAAAGCTATTGATCGCGAAACCGAAGGGACCCATACTCAAATCGGTGCTGATTTCATGAGAAGGTATCGGGAATCTGAAATAGTTATTAATGCAATTGAGTCCCATCATGGTGATGTCCCCATGATAGGTCCTTACCCTGTTTTGGTTCAGGCAGCCGATGCCGTTTCTGGCGCTCGTCCGGGGGCAAGAAGAGAACCTTTGGAAGCATATGTCAAACGTCTGCAGCAGCTTGAAGAGCTGGCTGATAGTTTTAAGGGCGTTTCAAAAGCCTATGCCATTCAGGCTGGCCGTGAAATTAGAGTTATTGTTGAACATGAAACTTTGGATGACCTGGCCAGTTCGATCCTTGCCAGCGACATAGCTTCAAAAATTGAAAGTGAAATGCAGTATCCCGGTCAGATTAAAGTGACGGTTGTCAGGGAAATCAGATCAACTGAATATGCAAAATAGACTGAATATAAGCATTTTTACAATAATTGCTTGATCTTAAGGCGGAGTGTATGTAAACTCCGCCTTAGTTATTTAAGCCAATGGCGTAGTTGAGGGCTATTGTACAATTAATTTATAGTATTATTAGAAAGATTTTCTATGTCCGTTTTTACCATATTATTTGTCTCTGATTTATGCGGCAAAGCCGGCCGTCAGGCAGCATCACATATGATTAAGCCGTTACGTGAAAAATACAATGTTGATTATGTCATCTGTAATGTTGAAAATGCGGCAGGCGGTTTTGGAATCACCCCCGAAATGTCTCGTAAGGCTTACTCTTACGGGATAGATATGCAGACATCCGGCAATCACATCTGGGACCGTTACGAAATTGTCAATTATCTCAAAACCAATCCAAAACTCCTGCGTCCGGCAAATTTCCCGCATGGCGTTCCCGGTTTTGGTTATTATCTTGATGAAGTTAATGGTGTTAAAATCGCCACGATAAATCTGATGGGGCGAACCTATATGAAGGACATTGACTGCCCCTTTATTGCCGCCGATAAAATCATTGCACATGTCAGCCAGGAAACGAATATCATTTTTGTCGATATGCACGCCGAGGCGACTTCAGAAAAACAGGCTATGCTCTATTATCTGGATGGCGATGTCTCTGCGATCGTTGGTACGCATACCCATATTCAAACTGCAGATGAACATGTTTCACCCAACGGTACCGCATATATTTCCGATGCCGGTATGACTGGTCCGTACGATTCCATAATCGGCATGGAAAAAGAGCCCTCGCTCCAAAGATTTATTACCGGTATGCCCAAAAGATTTACAACCGCGACCGGTGATGTCCGTTTGGCGGGGGTAATCATACAGCTTGATAGGGAAAGTGGCAAAGCTCTTAGTATCGAGAGAATAATCTTGAATTTCGATATTGATACTTTCAAGCCGGAAGATATTACCGGAATAAAAAAATCTGATGATGAAACCATTAGTGATGAAGCTGAAGGTGAAGATCAGGATTCAGAGGATGAGATTGTAGAAGAATAAAGGAAAGCAAAGATATGTCCACTCAGCTAATAGATGGCAAGGAAGTTGCCGCCAGTATAATTTCAGATTTAGAGGTTAGAATAAAAGCTTTGGCCGATCGTGGTATTGTCCCCGGTTTGGCTGCGGTGCTTGTCGGTGATGATCCGGCTTCGGCTACCTATGTTAGTTCCAAAGCAAAAAAATGCAAGAAATTGGGGATGTACTCCGAAGTTATTCAGGAACCAGCTACACTTAAACAGGAAGAATTGGTTGCAATTGTTAAACGATTAAATAACGATCCGAAAATACATGGCATTCTGGTACAGTCTCCTCTCCCAAAACATATCGATGAACTCTCGGTTACGCTTAATATTAATCCGGAAAAAGATGTTGATGGTTTTCATCCTCACAATGTCGGTATGATGTCAATCGGGAGGCCTTGTCTCTTACCTTGTACTCCATACGGTATAATTAAATTGCTTGAATACTATAAAATTGACCCTTCTGGTAATGAAGTTGTGGTTGTGGGACGTTCAAACATTGTCGGAAAACCAATCGCCTCGATGCTGGTTCAAAAGTCTAAAATGGCCAACGCCACAGTTACTATTGCCCATTCCCGGACAAAGAATTTACCTGAAGTGACCCGAAGAGCAGATATTTTAATAGCTGCAATCGGTTACCCGGAATTTATCAAAGGGGATATGATCAAAGATGGAGCGGTTGTTATTGATGTCGGTATTAATCGCCTCGATGATCCTTCATCCAATAAAGGCTATCGCTTGACCGGTGATGTAGAATTTAGTTCCGCGGTCGAAAAGGCATCTTTTATAACCCCCGTACCCGGTGGTGTGGGACTTATGACCATAGCCATGCTGATGTCAAACACGGTCACAGCGGCTGAAAATTTGAACCCATAAGAATAAAAAAATAGCAATTCTACTGCAAAAAAGGCTCTTTTTACTGCAAAATGTTACATACTGTTAATATGTGGATAACTTTGTTATACCGAATTGAAATTTGTTACAATAAAATAATTTTTATTAAATTTATTACCTGCTCGTAAGTTATTAGAATACTACCCTTTAGGACTTATAATTGATGCAATTCTTAACAACACAAATTTTACCTAAAATTTTGGCAGACAATAAGATAAGGGGCACAAAGTTTGCTCCTGTTTTACATACTTAGGCGTTTAAACATTGGATGTTCTGATTACATGAAGATACTGTCTTTTTTAAATATATTCTTTCTTCTTCTCCTCTCAGTCTCTCCAGCTGCAGGGGATATTTCTGTCTCACAGGCTGCAAACCAATTATCTGATTTCTCCGTGTTCCCGGATAATTATCAGGCGGCAAATCAAGCGGTCTATACTCTGGATTTTAAAATACCTAAAAATGATTTTCTGGAGATTGAATTCGGCGGACTTGTATTCACCTTTCCCAATGGATTTGATGTCTCGGGCGCTATGGCTGCATCCTTATCACATACTTCGGTTGTTTCTGATTATAAAATCAGCTCCACCCAGATAGATGGCAGCAACATAACTGTAACTTTTGACAGAACATTTTATTCTCCCAATGAAGTCGATGATAGTCTGATAACGGTAACCTTAACATTAACCGGGATTGTCAATCCTTTAGTATCAGGTAAATATCAAATTGTCGGTTTAGCTTTTGGCGAAGGGGGAGTAGTTTTAGCTGGACCATCTCTATCCGCTGAATTTGGCATTACACAGGGACCGGTTATAGCTCTTGATGTTTTACCCTCCGGGAATTTGGAATTAGACGCTGGTGATGTTGTAACTTTTTCCGTTGTTGGGCGTGATTTGTATGGAAATGAAGTTGCGAATCTGGTTGTTGATTGGATGCTTGCTGATGGTTCCGAAAATATTGGAGAATTTGTCGGCTCATCGTTTAGAGCAATTACAGTCGGAGAGGGGAGAGTTAAAGCGGTTCTCAATACTATCTCCGGTTTTTCCGGTCTGATAACTGTTACTCCGGGACCATTAGCCAGACTGGATTTGGAAATAAGTAGTAAGCAGATTGTTGGTGCCCCGCTATTATCTTCTTCGTATCTCAGATTATTTGATGGATATAACAATCTGAAAACCGATTATGATTTAAATACAAATCAAATTCAATTGATGATCGACAAAGGACAACTGAACAATAACATTATTGACATTCAGGGGTTGCTCCAGAATGGGGTGATTGATCTGTCTCTGTCAGATATTTCATACGAAGGATCATCAGCTGTTACAAATGTTTATGCCTCTTCTTCTGAAGGAATTAATTCAAACACTGTCAGTGTCCCATTCAGTGGTTATGACATACTGGGCGTACTTGATGCCAACGATAACCCGATCACCGCAGTATATACCGATCTTGCTACTGAGATAAATGTTGTTGTGGTCAACTATGGGACAATTGTCCCTTCATCCAATCCGGACATAATATTATCATTTGAAAATGGGACCGGAACGATTAGCGCGAATTTTACTCCATCAGCTAATGGTGTTGTAGATACCATCAGTTTGACTCTTCCTTCGGCCCAATCATCTCTTGAGAGTGATATTTTAATAATAACTCTTGATGCTTTATTCTCGGTTGAATCTCAGATATATCCCACCACTTATACCGATAGTATTCCGGTAGATATTCAGAGACCGTCGGAAACGATGTTAATCCCTGGATCATTTGCTCCCGACACAGTCTATCCAGGGGATGCATTTAATATTTCATTTCAAATACAAACTTCAGGTTTGGTTCTTCTTGGTGATCAGGCTGATTTGAAAATTTCATTTAATTCTGAAAATGCACCGGATTATGTTGTCTTTCAGGGCGAAGTAAAACCGGTAACTATTTCAGGAGACATTATCTCATTTCGCAATATAACCGGAATAGTAGATACTGCCGCAGAATTATCATCGGGCTGGTATAAGATTGCCATGGATTATTTTATGCTTTCGACGGAAAATGTAATTGTCTTAAATGAAATAGTTGATTCGGTATTGCTTCTTGGAGAAATAAAATTAGCCTATGCTCCCAATTCCCTTGGTCCGGGATCAGTATATGCAGCCGGTCCGGCATCGTTTGGCTATACTATTAATCTCATTGGCGACTATGCCGTACCAGTGAAACTTGATAATTCAAACTTAACCGTTACAGGCAACAATTTTACTGCATCATCAAAACTCAAGATAGGCAACTTTCTGTTAAAACCGGGCGCCAATCTGGTTGAGACAGAGCCGGTCATGATACCACTTGATCAGGTCGGGGTTGAATTAAAATTAAGCACAAATTTCTCATTCTCAATTCCGGGGACGCAAACAGTTATTAGCTTCAAAAATGATTTTAATGGAGAGTCGATTCAGGTATCGGAGCCGCCTGATGCACAAATTATCGATCTTGAGATTGTCTCCCCCAATGCCCCGGCCGTAAATACTAATCAGCAATTTCAGGCTCGATGTTATCTGGCCAATTTGACTGAAAATACAATCGGTCCAATGAATCTCAGTTTCAGCAGTGACGGCGAATCTGTTTTTGAATCAACTAAGACAATTGATCCTATAGATCCCAATGACACTATCGAGATATATTTTGATATCACTGCTGCAGCTAATGCTACCGATGCTGAAATATTCAGGGTTGAAATCAGTTCTCCGCATATTATTGTCAAACCGCCGGTGAACAATTTGGCTTTGGTTACAATTGAAACTCCGGCCTCATTAAACCTTTCCCATACGCTTTCAAAGGTTGACCAGGGTTTAATAGATCAAAACCAGGCGTTTTCGCTAAGAGTAAACTTAGAAAATGTGGGTGATGCGAGCGTATCTTTTGGAAGATATCTTCTTACAACCGGTGGTGTGGGTTTTGGATATAATGATAGCCTGACTGGAACTATCGCAACTGGCGATCCCCTTGAATTTGATTTTGTTTCACCTCTGTTTGATACAACTGTAACCTTTGAGTTTTTCTTAACGTCAACACCCAAAGATTTGAATATTGATGCTCCGGCTCAAATTAGCGATACCTCATTTTCTTTCGAACTGACTGTGGAAAATATTGATGCCATGGTAATTGTTTCCGCTTCGCTGGTTGGCTCTAATCTGGTACAGCCGGGAGGGGATAAGGAATTATTCCGGATGATTCTGAGAAACACCGGAAGTTCTACAGCTTCGGTTGTCGGAATTACTGAGTTCTCTCAATCATTGCGTTATGGGGATATTCCTTTGGATCCCTCGGAAGTATTCAACCTTAGCCAGTCATATTTTACTCTTAACGGCGCCTACCTCGCTTCTGATTTATCCGGGGGTGACCGCTTGAAAGCTGAATTTAATAATTTGACGATAGATCCTCAAAAGACCTGTACTCTCCTTTTTGTAACGGAGATTTCATCGCAGCTTTCTCATACCTTTACGCTGATTCTTGAAAGCGATGATATCGCCGCTGAATATGTTGCCGGTCCAAATGAAGGTGTTGCGGTTTCTGTCTCAAGTGCTACCGGGGAACAACTCCTTTTATCACAGACCTTTGTTACCAAGGGGATCGGTTTCCAAAAGTCATTTGTTATCAGAGATAATCCGGTTAATCCGTTTGAAACACCGGCCGAATTTACTTATGAACTCAATGAAGAATCACCCGTCGAATTTAGAGTCTTCACACTGACGGGCGAAGAGGTCTATGCCTGGGATGTCCCTATTGGAGACGAAGGTTCATCTGTAGGTGAGCATATGATTGAGTGGAACGGTGAAAACAATAAGGGACACCAGGTCCTGAATGGTGTTTATATTGTTATGATTACTGCTATCAATTCCGGTGAGCAGGCTCGACTGAAAGTAGCGGTAATAAAATGAAGCGGTTATTTTTAAATATATTTTTGGTACTCTCTCTGTCAGGTTTGCTGCAGGCTGGTGATGCCGGTCGAGAATCTCAATTCTCGGTTGGTGTTGGCGCAAGAGCGCTTGGAATGGGAGGCGCGTTTACTGCACTTGGTGATGATGCTTCAGCGGCTTTTTATAATCCATCGGCACTGCCAAATCTATCCTATCAGGAAGTTTCACTGATGCATATGACTCTTTTTGAAGGAACTATTTTTGATTATGCCGCCTGGGTTTTCCCCTCAAGAAACATGGGCGGGGTCGGCATTTCGTTTATGAGAATCGGCACCGATGATATTACCCGCCGAATTGGTTTTCAGGATGATGGCTTATTCGATTATTCCTACTCCCAGCTTCTTATCTCCTATGGACGCAATCTCCATCATGGCCTTGCTTTGGGGGGTAGTCTTAAGATTTTAAATCAATCCCTTGATACTTATTCCGATTACGGTTTTGGATTTGATTTTAGTATGACCGCCCGTCTTAACTCTCAAATTTCTCTCGGCATCATGGCCAGGGATATTCTCCCGCCCACCTTAACGCTGATCGCAACCGAAGAATCAGTACCGGTAACAATGATTGTAGGTATAGCTGCACGTAAATTAAAAATAAGTGATAACTTTGCAGTCTCGGCTGCTCTTGATCTGGAGAAAGCTGAAGACCGTGCTGTCAAAGTCCATAGTGGTGCTGAAATCTTATTTGACGGCTTATACGCCATCAGAGGGGGATATGACCGGGAGGATTTATCTTTTGGAGCTGGATTTAAATACGGACAATTTAAATTTGATTATGCATATAAAATAATGGATTATTTTGAAGACAGTCATCGCTTCTCAATTACTTATCTGATTGGTAAGTCTACCGAAGAGAAGCTTCTTGAGGAACAGCTTGCCGAACAGCGCCACAGCAATGATTTGATCGAGGGAGAACGCCAGCGCCAGTTTATCTTCTATCAGGAAAAAGCGAGCGAATTTTATAACCAGCATGAACTTGATTCTGCTCTTTCATATTATCAGCGCGCATTAGCGTTTGATCAATCCAATCATCAGATTATAAATACTATTGCTGATATCGAAAAAGAAAAGAAAGCGGTACTTGCAAAAGAACAAGCCGAACGGGAAACGTTAATAGAACAGAATAAATATATTGAAACCTACTATACACAGGCACAGAATTTTTATGTCAGAAAATACTATCCAGCGGCATTGGATATGTTGGAATTAATTCTTGATGTTGAACCTGAACACGAGCAGGCATTTGCCCTCAAAAATATCATCATGGGTACGATCCTTAATGAGATATCGGAAAACCTTGAGAAAGCGCGCGTTGCTCGTCAGAACGGAGAGCTCGTCAGGGCAATTGAATTATATACCAGAATATTATATCTGGATCCCGGTAACACCCGGGCTCAGAGAGAAATGGAAGTTATTGCCCCCAGGATCGATTTGGCCGGTCAACTTAATAATGGTATGGAACTGTTTAAACAGGGTAAGTTTGACGAAGCCCGAAAAGTATTCAATACTGTTTTGGCAGCCAGTCCTAATGAGCCTGTGGCTAAAGAATATTTAAGCCGCATGAATACCAGCCCTGAACGGGCCTCAACCCTGGAAATGATTCAGAGGGATAGAAATATCTGGCCCCTTTATCTTGATGGTCTCCGCTTTATGCGCAATAAAGAATATGCCAAGGCTATTGAAGCTTGGGAAAAGGTTTTGGAAGCGTATCCAAACAACGAAAACACCCTCAGAAATATTGAGCAGGCCAGATTACGTCTTGACTCCGAGCCGGAAAAATAAGCACAAGATCGTTTTTTTTAGTGGGTTTTCAATACAAATCTAAGTAAAATCTACCATGTTTCGAAGTCCTGTAAAAGAAATAACAGCTGAGTTTTTAGCTGAAGAGAAGTATCTGGACAGCATTCAGCGGACTGTTCGAGATACCTGTATCTCGGCTGGATTTTCTCGTAAAGATACTAACGCTGTCCTTCTGGCAATGGAAGAAGGGGCAACCAATGTAATCCGTCATGCCTATCTCTATGAAAAGGGATCGATCAGGCTGCGTATAGTTATTTTTAAGAAGCAGGTGGTCTTCTCTCTTATAGATACTGGAAGATCATTCCAGCCCGATGGAAGCGGAACCCTCGATCTTAAGCGGCTGGTTGAATCCGGTCGTAAAGGGGGGCTGGGCTTTTATATGATCAACAAGATCATGGATTCGGTCGAGTATATCTCATCAGCCGGATACAATGAACTGCGCATGATCAAAAGAATTCATCAGTCTTCAACCGGAAGTGTTCCTTTTCTAAGAAGAATGTTTTCTTTGAGAGTTAAATTTTCTGTCTGGACAATATTTATCGTATCCATCATTGTAGGTGGTTCCTATTACTATATCGATCGTCAGACGACTCAGCAACTTCGATCCAATCTTGATGAAATGGTCTCATCTCTGGCTAATACTATTGCTGCCCAGGCCAGCCTGTATATTATTAATCGCCGCTCAGATGCAGAGTTTGATGAATTGATCGTAAGCTATATTCAATCAAACAGCGATTTCCTACGCTTGATTGTTCTTACTGACAGTAATAATATAATTATGGCTCACTCTGATGATATTCATAACATAAGAAAAACATATAGGCTCCCTTCACCGATAAATAAAAATATACTCGAAACCCCCCAGATGATGGATGAAAAAGAAAAAATCCTGAAGTTCTTAATCATCCCAATTAAGACGGGTGAAACAGTATTGGGGCAGGTAAATATACTCTACAGCTCAGAGCAGTTGCAGGGGCGGTTGGATGAAGCTCGGCAGAATACAGTCCTGTTGACTCTGGTGCTTCTAATGTTTGGCATTTTGGGAGTGTACCTGCTCTCAAGCTATTTTGTTGATCCCATTGTAAAAATTACAAGACGCGTGAGAAAGTTCGCATCAGGCGATCTTAAATCGGAACTCCCTCTTGAAGGGGCCGAGGAATTTTTTGAAATATCAAGAGCTTTTAATGAACTTATGACCAGAGTCAGCCAGGACAGAGAAAATATTATTGCCCGTGAAAAGATGGCCAAAGAAATCGAAGTTGCTTCGCATATACAAAAAACCCTTCTTCCCAGAGAACTTCCTGATCTCCCCGGTTTGGAACTGGAAGCTTTTTACCGGGCGGCTGAAGTAATTGGGGGAGATTTGTACGATGTCTTCAGGATTGATCCTGAAAGATTCTGTCTGGTTGTGGCTGATGTTTCCGGAAAGGGCGTTCCGGCCTCTTTGGTGATGTCTATGCTTCGTACTGTTATCCAGATCCACTCGGAGGGAAAAACTTCCTCCAAAGAAACCCTCATAAAAGTAAACGATTATCTGCAGAATAATATTCCCCCGGGGATGTTTATCACCGTAATGTTAGCCATATATTATGAACCGAGCAAGGAGCTGAACTTTGTATCAGCTGGGCATAATCCAATGCTTTTTTATAAACATGCCACAAAGCAAATCGTAAAGATGAACCCGAATGGCATGCCTATGGGAATGCCGGCAACTCTTGAAACAACTTTTGAAAACAGGCTTGAGGAGGTAAAACTTAAACTTGAGGAGGGGGACACATTTTTCATGTTTACTGACGGCATCACGGAAGCGAGCAACCGGGATGGAGAACAGTTTGGAATGGATCGACTTATAAACACGCTTGAAAAACAATTATCAAACGGAACGGTTGCTGATACTTCCATCCTGAGAAAAGAGTTAATTGCTGAAATTGATGACTTTTCCGGATTTATTAAACCCAGTGATGATATCACTTTTGTTCTGGCTCGTTCAATGACGGTTGGCAAGGATCTGACTACAGAAACAAAAACTATCGAAGAGTAGCTCTTTTTGCTATTTTATTTACCTTAAAATAAAGAAAAGATGAACATTTTCCTTGTCAGAATGCCTTTTTTCAGTTTTCTTAGAACGAATTTTTTAATTTAGGATTATTAATGGGAACGATGGAAAATATTTCCATATCATTATCCGAGAGTGAACGCGACCGGGTTTCAGAAGTCCGGATAGACGGTGTCATTGATACTACTACTGCGAGTGAACTTGAAGAAGTGATCGAGTCGCTTTTAAAGCGCCAGCGTTATATGATAATTCTGGATTTAGCCGGTGTGGACTATATTTCATCGGCCGGATGGGGTATTTTTATCTCTCGTATTAAAGATGTTCGCAATAATCGGGGTGATATAAAACTGGCTAATATGATCCCCAATGTTTATGAAATCTACGAGCTCCTCGAATTCGACAAGGTTTTAAAATCTTATACGACCGTAGATAAAGCCCATAATGATTTTGAAGATGTCAAAGCGGCGGTTTCAGGTAAAAAAAAAGCGTAGAAATTACCGGTCTGACTGTTATTGATGAAATTTCATCTTCCCCGGAACCACGACGTGCATTACATAAATCCCCTCAAAATGAATTTAACCTCCTAAGCGGCAATGATCTTGAAACTATTGTCCTGCGGATAATAAAAGATGACCCTTTTAATACCATCAGTGAAATCAAACAACAATTACGAGGGCATATCCTTTTTGATGATATTGGCTGGTGGAATATCTTTTTTTTGCTCAAAAAACGCGGCCTTCTTTCTAAACGGTCCCGATTCCGCTATGCCCGAGGTCGACTCTGATTCTTATTATAGTTGACTTATTTCAGGTTGTATTTATATTTTGTCGAAAGCATTATTATGGAATATCAAGACTATCTTATAGGCTTACTATTTATTCTCGTTGTTATTCTGTCTATTCTATTAATAAGAAGGATAATTAATGAAAAAAGACAGATGGCTGCGATCCGCAACATGGGCATTCCCGAGTTTTCGGAATTTCTTCTTAACAACAGTATGACCGGAGTAATAGGGGAAGTTGCTCATAAAGTATCTGAACTGCTCAAAAATTCTTTTGGATGTGAAAAAGTTGTTTTTCTCAGGAAAAGAAAAGATTCTCTTGAAATGAATTATCAGCATGGTCTTGAAGGCTATAACCGCAATCTTTTCAAATTTAAATCATCACCCAAATTGGCTAAAATTATCGAAACAGATTTTATGCCCCGAGCGGTAAGTGAGCTCGATAAATATTTACCTGAAAATTTCGTAACCCTCATAAAAAAATATAAACTGGAATTGTTTTTTCCGATATTTTGGAGAGACAATCTGTATGGCATCTATTTTATATCAAGCAACATTGAAGCCAAGTCGCCAGCTTTTAAACTGTTAGTGGCAAGCCTGGCGCAGTCACTGTCGGCCGCCTATCACGTAAAATGGCATGAAGCAAAAAGCGAGAGACTTCAGAAAAAACTTGAGAATATGGACAATAGACCCTCAAAGTCACGGGTAAACAACGAGAGTAGTATGCTAAAGCTCATCCTTCACCGCAACCCGGAAACGATCGTGCCAAAATTAATTGACTCCATATCTGAAGATCTCGGGATGAAGCGGATAGCTTTTTTATATAACAAAAAAAGTGAAAATAATAATAACGTCCGGCTTATTCAGAGCGGCAAAGGGAATAAGTTGAAATTTCCTGAAGGGGATGAGCTTAATTCCATGCTTGAAATTCTTGATGATCTTGGTCCACAAGCTTTAAAAGAATTAAAGATAGAAAATACTGAATTAAAATCATGGGTAGAAATAATAAAATCAAACGGTTATGATTATATCATGCCCTTCTCTCCATCGAGTGAATATCCGGGAGTATTAGCCTGGAGCTATACAACCCCGTCTGGTAAGCCGCAGGAAAATATTAAAACAGTTTTAAAACATGCGATTGATTTGCTCGATAATGCAGAAGCCTTTGAACGGGTAGAAGAACTTTCATATACCGATAATCTGACCGGTTTGGCCAACCAGCGCTATTTTGACCGCCGTATCAATGAAGAAATCCAGCGTGCCGGGCGTTATAAAAGAAAAATGGCTTTAATTATATTTGATCTGGATGAACTCAAAGGCGTGAATGATAACTACGGCCATCTTGCCGGGGATGAAATCCTGAAGCAGATGGGGAGTATCCTGAGAAGCACTATCAGAACCATAGATATAATAGCTCGGTATGGAGGGGATGAGTTTTGTATTATCATGCCTGAAGCTGATGATATAACCTGTGCGAAATTTATGCAGCGTCTGAAAAACGACGTAGCTTCATCCTCATTTAATATACCTGGAATTGATAATCCCTTAAAATGCACAATTTCTTTAGGGGGAGCAATATTTCCTGATCATGCCGGATCTCCAAAAGAATTGATTCATTCAGCTGATATGGCTTTGTTGTTGGCAAAAGAAAGCGGCCGCAATAAATCAATCCTTTTTAGCCCTTCAATTAGCTGATTTTTTTATTAAAATTGGTAAATGTTTTAGGTTTACACGTGGGTAAGGGTTGTCTATATTTTTTTAACTAATGAATTGGCTATTTATGCCGATTTTAATATAAGCCGTTTTACGGTCAACACTTACGCAAAACAGGTGTATAAAATGATGAAGAACATCAATATCTTGATTTTTAGTTTAATAATTTTTATCGCAGGGTCTTTATTAGCCGAGGATTACAAGGTTGGTCCTGGCGATGTCCTTGAAATAAAATTCTGGCAGGAGCCGACTCTTAACTCCCAGGTACGGGTCAGTCAGGAAGGGAAAATTTCACTTGATATTGCAGGAGAAATTGAAGTTACCGGTAAGACAACTTCGCAATTAGAAACTGATATTGTCAGAAGAATTTCGCGCTTAAATAAAAATATTTCGCAGGCCGTTGTCAGGGTCTTTACGTATAACTATCAGTATGTTTTTGTCTCGGGCCAGGTGAGGCAACCCGGTAAATATACCTTCGAAGAGATACCCGGTCTTTGGAAGGTCATAAACGAAGCTGGTGGAACTAATGAAATTGGTGATTTAAGCCGGGTTACAATTATACGCGGTGGTGAAAGAGCTGGTGAAGTTGAAGTTGTGAATGTCGCCAATGCTATCGCTACAGGAGATTTAAGCCGGCTGCCAAAAATTTACCGGGAGGATACGATAGAAATCCCGCGTAATCCAGCTGGATTGTTATCAGCGGAACTGGGTCAGAATCGGGAACAAAAAAATGTGATATATGTTGTTGGAGCTGTAACTAATCCCGGACCAATTTCGTTTGAAAATGATATAGATGTTTTGGAAGCAATTTCGTTGGCTGGCGGTATTCAGGATAATGCAAATTGGAAAAAGACAAAAATAATCAGTAAAGATGGTTATTATGGACAATCAATGCAGATAAACCTTGAAAAATATTCTAAAACTGGTGCAATTGCAAGATATACTATGCGTAAAGAAGATGTCGTCGTGGTTCCCAGTAAGAGCGGCTTTTTTGGAGTTGGTGGTTTCAATCTTACAACGATTGGTGCTATTGCTGGAGTCATTACCTCCAGTATCTTAATTTATGATCAGGTTTCAAATAATAATAATGGAAATTAGGGAAACTTAAGATGCCCAAGACCAGTGAAAGTTCTGTTAATCTCAGAGATATTTTCTCAATAGCCCGGAAGCGTAAATGGTTGTTGATTGTACCGCTTATTATTATAACTTGTATTACTTACGTTTCCTCATATTTCTTGTCGCCAAAATATGAATCTTATGCGATTATCTGGATTGACACTCCTTCCAATGTTTCTAAGGAATTAGTTAATATATTGGGACGGGAACAAGTAGGCCGGGAGAGCGGCGATGAGAGAAAGCGAAAACTTCAGGGTCTGCAAAACGAGTTGACTTCACAAACATATCTTCATCAGCTTATCAGTGAATTGAATCTTGACCAGGATCCTGATGTCACGAAAACGGCTGCAAAAATGCGCGAGGAAAATCCTTCATTTTCCCTGGATGAGTTAAAATATAATATTATTGTAAATTCCCTTCGTAATCAGATATCGGTCTCTGAAGTCGGAGATAATCAGATTAAATTGCTGGTGGAAGCCAATGATCCGGTCCGAGCCAGAGATATGGTAACGACCCTGACAAAAATATTGGAGCAGGAAAAAACCAAATACGAGATGGAAAAAATTCTGGATAACCAATCCTTTGCCGATTTGCAGTTAGAGAAAATTGAATTTAATTATCAGCAAATGATAGATTCTCTTACTACCGCCCAGTCCAGAATGACTCAGCTCAGCCTTCCTGAAAATATTTCCTCTGAATCAAACCGCAGAGAAATTCTCTCGGATATTGATAATACCAAGATGGAAATAAATGATATGACTAATGAACGGGATCGCCTTCATAATGAACTGAAATCGCTTGATCTCGATCGATTAAGGCTTAAATATGATGACTCGATAATTAATGTTCGGACTGAGATTGATGAACAGCTTGTCAGATACACTCAGCTTATGGAAAAATATGCCTGGAGTGAACAAAATGTCATAAATGTGAATATTCGCCTGAATGATAATTTAAGGCTTCTGGACGTGATTATCAGTGAAGCTGTCGATCGGCAGTTTGCCTCTTATCCTGAAAATCAGCGTGATATATTAAAAAAATATTTCAGTGCTGAAGAGCAGCTCGATGTGTTCCGCTCAAGGAAAACTAAATTGGAACAATCATCGGCTCAAATTGATCGGCGAATAAATCAAATTCCGAGACTAATGGCTGAAGTTTCCGAATTAGAGCGTAAAGTGGCCGAGTTCCGCAAGTATAGCGATGCTTTCCGATCAGAGGAAACTACAGTCTCCATTCTCTCTGAACGGGCCAAAGAGAGAACCAAATACAAAATAGTCGAACCGGCTCGGGTCCCGCTGGAACCTTCATGGCCGGTAAAAGAGAAAATCCTGGCCCTTGGGTTTATACTTGGTTTGATTTTCGGCGCCGGGGCTATTTTCCTGGTCGAAATGTATGATAATTCATTTAAGAAGGTTGAAGATATAGAAGAGCTATTGCAACTACCGGTGCTGGCAACAATACCAAAAATAGAACGTTTAAAAAGTATCAGGCAGTAAGATGGAAACATATCAATTAAAAAGCAAACTGGTGGAAAGTAATCGAGAGTATCTGATAAGGACATCAAACGATACTACCTCCAGCGCCATTTCATCCGAAGTTTTTATAAATGGTGAACTGGCTGAATCTATTAAGCACCTGCATCCTTCGGAATTTACCGAAGATGATGTTATTGCCCTTTTAAAGCAGACCCATAGCGAAAAGAAAAGATCTATTGAAAATCTGATGGCTGCTTTTCAGACAGCTATGCAGGATAATAATCCTGAATCATTGGTTCACTTGGGAATAACTTTTTATTGCATGCAGTATCTTCCGGAAGCAGAAGAATTATTCAAAAAAGCCCTCAGTTCCAGATCGGATTTTGATAGGGCTCAGTTTTATCTTTCAAAGACGTATCTTGACTGGGGTTATTCGGAACAGGCGGTTTCTTATGCCAAGATGACTGTGGACAAATGCCCGACATATGCAGACTATCATAATAATTTTGGTTTAACACTGCAGGCTATCAAGGAAAATGCAAAAGCAATTACTGAATTTGAGGAGGCTATTAAACTTAATCTTTACTATGGTGAAGCATATTTCAACATGGGGATTGTCTGGATAGACACAGTAATTTCCGGCCGCAGCATGGACGCTGTTACCGATACGATTCCTCTTATAATGGATTGTTTTAATAAAGCTATGCTGGTCATTCCTGATATTGATAAACCTCTTTTTGAAAAAGGTTTGGCAATTTTGGAAAGCGGCGGCTTGGTGGATGCCAAAGATATTTTCATTAAAGTGCAGAAGGCTATTGTTAAAAAGTATCGCAAGGATTTGTCTCGCCTTAACATGAAATATATATTGGATTCGGGATTGATTTCTATTCCAGCTCTTGAGGAGCAAATTTCATATCTGGAACATCAGGTTATTAAAAACCCTTCTTTTGTGGATGTCTCCGCAGATCTGTCCCAGTATTACCTTGAGATTGCCGGGCTTTACTGGAAAAAAGGGTTAGATCAGTTTATCCAGACAAGAAAGCTGAATCCTAATTTAAAGAAAGCTGTGTTAGGATCAGAACAGGCTGAAAAAATTCATAGAGATATCAGTCACACCCTGAAGATATTATCCGAGAAAGGATGAACAGATGGCACGTCGTCCCCTTTCCATCCTTGATTTTTACTCTGCAGAACAACCTTTTGCGACTGAATTCAGAAGGTTGCTGCATCGAATAAAGAAAAACGAAAATGAAGCTGAATTAAAATCTTTGTTAATTACTTCAGCTATGCTGTCCGAAGGAAAATCAACCATCAGTTCATTCCTTGCGGTAACTGCCGCCCGACAGAAGGGGATGAAAACTTTATTGATTGACGCTGATCTCCGCCGGCCGACAGTTCACAAATTTTTCGCTATGGAAAGGGATAATGGCTTGGCGGAAATCCTTGCTGACAACTATAATCCGGTGGATATGATCAAGCATACTGAGATGGAGAACCTGCATATCATGACAGCGGGGAAAAGAGTCCCTTCTCCAACCGATATTTTTGATGCTCAGTCCATTGGCCGAATAGTCGATGAGATGAAATTCTATTATGATATTATCTTAGTAGATTGCGCCCCGGTCCTGCCTGTTTCCGACCCCATGCTTCTTGCTTCCAAACTGGATGGGATTGTTTTGGTTGTCAAAGCTGGAGCGACCCAAAAAGAGGTGGTCGAGCGTGCAGTGGAAATATTAAGTACCAACAATCATCGGGTGTTGGGTATCGTGTTGAATAATATGAACAATAGTCTTCCGTATTACTATGACTACAATTACTACTATTATGAAGATTCTGACAAGAAAACAAAAACAAAGCGCAATTCGATAAGTCACGGGAGTGCCGGGAATGCACATTCACGGGGTCGTCGGAATCTTAATAACGATAATACAGATCAGACAAGCACACTTGAGAAAAAATAAAGATTTTGGATGGTCGATATGCCTATAACCGCCAATCTGCTAACAGTCGATCTTGAGGAATGGTTCGTTGTCGAAACTCTGTCAGAACGTTTCTCCCGGGTCGAATGGGAGATGCTTGAAACGACTGTAATAAAAAACACTCATCGGCTTTTGCAGCTATTTCGGAATAAAAATGTAACAGCCACCTGGTTTGTTTTGGGTTGGGTAGCAAAAAAATATCCGGCTCTGGTAAAGGAAATATATCAGGAGGGGCATGAAATTGCCTGCCATAGTTTCAATCATATCCGGGTAAACAGTATGGATGCTGAATCTTTTAGAAAGGATACAGAGCTTGCCCTGGAAGCTATTACTAAAGCTACTGGTAAACAACCGGTGGGGTATCGTGCCCCGAGCTGGTCAATTGATGATTCGACTCCCTGGGCTTTTGACATCCTGTGCGAGTTGGGATTCGAATATGATAGTTCTATCTATCCGATTAAGCATGATATTTATGGCATTCCTAAAGGTCCTCGTCATACCTTCAAAATGAATCTTGAAAGCGGCCGGACTATTTATGAAATTCCGGCATCAACTTATAGAATTTTGGGTCATAATTTCCCCGTTGCTGGAGGAGGATTTTTGCGGAATTCCCCCTATTGGTACACAAAATTGATCATAAATAGTCTCAATAATGACAACCACCCCGCTATTGTTTATCTTCATCCCTGGGAGATAGATAAAGATCCTCCACGATTGGAAGGGCTGACTATGGTACAAAAGTTTCGTACTTATGGGTCAATTTCTGTTTTCTATTATAAACTCGAAAGGCTTCTCAGCGATTTTGATTTCATTAACATGAGTGAATATCTTAGGAATTTCAGAAAAAAGAGACATATAGGTTTTCATGTAGATTAACCAAAATGATATAGCTCGGCATAAGCTTATGATATAAAACAACATAAAGTATATTATAATAATTGTTTACATTTCCAATATTTTGTGTTTTTTCATTAATAGTATGAGTTTAGTTGTATAAAGGTTAGTCCTGTGATGGACGTGAACCTATGAGGAGGTAACATGTTGACGCTAAAGCGGTTTATTTTTATTCTGTTGGCTATATGTGTTTGTATGCCATCAGGTTACGCCAAAAAGAAAAAACCAAAAGCAGGCGAAATTGAGAATAACATTTTTACTGATTTGAAGAATAATTATGAATTGACCTTGTCTGAGGAATGGAAAGCTAATGTTCTGAAAGATGACGACGATTATCGTTTAATTCTGGTTCAGAAAAATTATGAAATCCCCCCCGATTACATTGATGCTCCTGATTATACTTATGTTCCTCGTATTTCCGTCTATATCTGTGAATCAAATATGAGTTCATTCGCTCTTTTGGATTCACTTTTAAGTGATACGTATTCATCGGAAATTAAAAGTGACATTTTTAAGGAATTTGAAATTCTCAACAGCCAATCTGTGGGTGAGGGGACGGAACGTGAAGGGACAATTACAAAAAAACGTAAACCGTTCAATGTAGGTGAAGATTTTAAAGGTGTGATGTGGTATGGCATGTCCAAGTATATCAAATATGTAACCACTTCTTCATCTTCAGGAAGCGGTACACGTGTATATGGAGATTATCAGGGAGGGGTAATCATATTGGAACTTGATAAAAATAAGAAGATTCTCTTTCATGTTATGAGTGAAGGCCGGTATTTCCCCGCGGTTTGGACGCAATTGGAAACAATGGTGAATTCGATTAAATTGAATAAATAAATATTAAGGCCGGCTTTGCCGGCCTTTTTTTATTGACCCTTCTGGATACCTATGGTATTATAGGATGCTAAGGAAAGACCTTATAATACCTTAACTTTTCTAAGGGAGGTTTTATGTGGGCGCTACGGGCCATTCTCGTGGCCATTATCGTAATTGCAATTGTTGCTTTTGCGTTATTTAATGTCGAACTCGAACAGCGGGTAGATGTTAAACTATGGAAAACATTTTATCAGGTTAGTCTTGTGGAAGTTATTTTCTGGTCATTTGTTTCTGGATTGGTGCTCTCGCTGATTATTTTTATCTCGGTTTACATCCGCATGGCGGTAAACCTGAGAACCGTAAAAAAACAAATTCGCGCACTGGAAAGCGAGGTAACTGTTCTAAGAAACAGGCCGATTGAAGAATCCGCTGAGCTTCTTCATGATGAATATTCAAAGGATCAGAAAGAATAATCCCTTTCTGGTATGAGTTAATATATGGCTAATTATATTTTCACATTTTTACTGCTCTTAGTAGTGGCGATTGTTTTTTTTCTGGTTTACCGACAATTTCTCAATAAACCAAAACAACCGGTATCGCAGCTTTATGTCGAGGCTCTAATCGATCTTCTTAACAACGAACAGATACAGGCCTTTACCAAACTTCGTCAGGTAGTTGCTGAAGACTCTAAAAATATCGATGCTTATCTCCGGTTAGGAAAAATTCTGCGTGATAATAAAAAGCCGGATCGGGCACTGCAAGTGCATAAAGATCTGACTCTTCGATCCCATTTGACCGCAGAGGAAAAATCAAGTGTGCTTCGCCATCTCGCAGAAGATTATATTGCCCTTAAGGATTTTGATACTGCCGAGGCTGCCCTGAAAGAGCGGATCAGGATAAAATCTCATGATCGCTGGGCATACGAGGAACTTCTCAAAATTCAGGAAACTTCAAATAAATGGGAAGAGGCATATGATACCGCTTCTCAAATACTGAAAATTGAAAGTAATAAAAGCAAAAAACCTTTAGCCGTGTATAAGTACCACATGGGCGAAGAGTTTTATAAAAAGAAAGATTTTCATAAAGCCAGGGTATTGTTTAAAGAAGCCCTGGGGTTGGATCCCCTTTATGTACCGGCCTTTCTTTCGGTAGGTGATTCTTATTGTGAAGAGAAACGGTTTGAAGATGCTATCAATTTCTGGAAGAAGCTTATTTCCACAATACCGGGCCAGGGGCATTTGGTTATTACACGTTTAAAAAAGACATTGTACGATTTGGGGCGCTATGGGGAACTGTCACAGATCTGCCAGAGTATTCTCAATTATGATCCTGAGAATCTTGAAGCCCGTTTAACGCTGGCGGAATTTTCTGAGAAAAAAGGGGATCTGGAAACTGCGCGCGAGATTCTGGAAAAAATAATTGAAGATCACCATGATAGTCTTATTTCAATAATGGAGTTGATCCGAATTTATCTTGAAAAAGGAGATCTCAAAAAACTTAATGCTCTGGTTCGCAATCTCGCTCGACGCCATGACAAGGGACTGCCTGCGAAAGATCATAAAAGACCCGGTTCTTCTTTATTGAGCGCATCTTAAAGCCCTACTGACGGAAGATTTTATATGAAGGTTTGGATAATACTTTTATTAATATGCCTCCTGTTCTCATCACCGATTTCAGCGGAATCTATCTATGAATTGATTACCAAAGGTAACTTGGAGCAGGCTGCCGATACCCTGTCCAAGTTATCCACGGCCTCGGTCAGAAACGGTAATATTCTTTTTTTCCAATCAATGCTTGAATCAGATGCTGTCAAAGCAGTACAACTGATGGAGGCTTCGCTGGATGCATCGGTGGATATTACTTACCGTGAGGAGATTTATTACCGGTTAGCTCAGTATTATCTGTTGAAGGAAAATTATATAAAACTGCAAAAAATTATTACTGACTATAAAGCATCCTGGGAAAAAGGTAAATATACTGACCAGATGCTCAGGTTTTCCGTATTAATTGATCAGCATGATAAAAAATATGAGTCTGCTTTGAGACAGGTGGATCGCTATCTTGTAAGTTTTAATGATGAAGAAAGACAGCAATGGGGGACAATAGATAAAGCCCGCATCATGAATTATAACAGTAAAAATATCGGAAGCGACCGGTTGCTTGAAACCTTATCGAGATCCCGTTCAGGAGCTGGAGTACCACAGGCTCTTTATTTATTGATTTTAAGGGCGATCGAAAAGCAGGATAGTGATGATGCCGTTTTTTATTATAATCTCTTCCGTGAGGGTTACCCTTCGGCGGTGGGATTTGATGCTCTGGTTGAAAAACTTTCAGGGTTGACATCCAATAAAAAAAGTGATAGCGAAGCTGACCAGTTAACCGGTACTTTCTATTCCGTACAGGTGGGTGTTTTTTCAGATAACGGAAACGCCAAAAGGCAGGCTGACCTTTATAAAAAACAAGGCCATAAAGTGGACATTTCTGACAAGACAATCTCCGGCGTTAAATATAAAGTTGTTTATGTCGGCCGGTTTAAAAGTTATGAAAAAGCTTCGGATTTAAAACTACAACTGGAAGCAGAGAATCATGAGGCGTTCCAGGTTGTGGCTCGATGACTTCATCTGATAAAAATAATTCCACACTCACACCGCTCATGCGGCAGTATCATGATATCAAGGAACAGCATCCTGATAAAATCCTGTTTTTCAGGATGGGGGATTTCTATGAAATGTTTGGTGATGACGCCGTTCACGCTGCGCCTATTCTGGGAATTGCCTTAACATCCCGATCGCATGGGACCGAGGAACGAATCCCTCTTGCCGGAGTTCCGCATCACAGCGCTGATAAATATCTCGCTAAGTTAATTGCTGCCGGTGAAAAAGTTGTCATTGTTGAGCAGGTTGAAGATCCCAAAACAGCCAAAGGATTAGTAAAAAGGGATATTGTTGAAATTCTTACACCCGGAACGGCGACAATCGATGGAGTCGATAACGACCAGCAACCGATCTGGCTCTCAGCTCTTTGCCATAAAAATAATTTCAAGGAATTCGGACTGGCGGCTATGGATCTTTCAACCGGATCTTTTATGGTTGATGAAGGGGCTGCCGATGAGATACTGGAACGGATTAGAGTGCTTGAGCCAAAAGAGATCATATTTCCCATCACATCCAAAGATGATACTGAAACGGTCTCCAGACTTGGTTTAAGCAACGGCCTGATACAATTGACCGGCTTTGAAGATTGGAATTTTGATTTTAAAACAGCGCAAAGAGAACTTAACCATCAATTCGGAACCACTACTCTCGATGGCTTCGGAGTGGGAAGCAGCAAGCTGGCTATTACAGCCGCAGGTGCAATTCTCCGTTACCTGAAAGAAAACCACCGTGAGCGCTTGACCCATATCAACCGGCTTACAAAATTTGATAACAATGAATTTATGGTGCTCGATTACAGCACTGTTCGTAATCTTGAACTGGTTACCAACATTGCCCATTCTACGGAGCAGCATACTCTGTTTTCAGTCATCAATAAATGTAATACTACTTCAGGATCTCGAAGACTACGGAATGCTATGCTTAGGCCTTTTAAAACCAAAGCCAGAATCGAACGCCGTCTTTCGGGAGTAGCGGAACTTACTCGAGACCGGAATCTGGCTTTCAGGATCAGAGAACTTACCAAAAAATTACCCGATCTTGAAAAACTGGCTGGACGATTGGGGATCGGTAAATTATCACCCCGCCAGATGGCTGCCGTTAAAGAGAGTCTTATCATCGCCAAAGAGATTAAAAATATTCTTGAGCAATCTCATAGTCCATTATTAATCGGCATCGCGGGCAGCATTCCCAAATGCGATGATCTGATTGACATTATTAATAATGCTCTCGTTGATGAACCCCCACTATCAGCTATAAATGGGGATATCATAAAAAGAGGATATTCAATTAAGCTTGATGAACTGAACGACTCTATCAAGGATGCCCGCCTTTATATTGGTTCTTTGGCGAAGATTGAAAAGGAACGAACCGGTATCAACAGTCTGAAAGTCGGCTTTAACAAAGTATTCGGTTACTATATCGAGATTACAAAATCCTATCTTGATTCGGTCCCTGAAAATTATATCCGCAAGCAAACTCTGGTCAATGCTGAAAGGTTTATTACTCCCGAACTGAAAGATAAAGAGGATCTGATTTTAACAGCCGAAGAGAAGATATTCAAAATCGAAGAAGAACTCTATCTGGAGCTTGTTGAAAAATTAAATGTCCGCATTGCCGATATTATTTCAACCGCTGATTTGTTAGCCGAAGTAGATCTTGTCTCCGGGTTGGCCGAAGTTGCAGTTGAAAATCTCTTTGCTCGTCCTGATATTTACGAAGATACACGCCTGAATATCGAAGAGGGGCGCCACCCCGTAATTGAATCGGTTATCCCGGCGGGATCATTTGTCTCCAACGATGTTGCTTTATCATCAGAGAAAGACCGAATCCAGATCTTAACCGGCCCCAATATGTCGGGCAAATCAACCTATCTCAGACAGGTAGGATTGATTGTTATCATGGCTCAGATAGGATCATTTGTTCCGGCTAAAAAAGCAGAAATCGGTCTGGTAGATCGGGTCTTTACCAGAGTAGGAGCGGTGGATAACCTGGCGCGGGGGCAGTCAACATTTTTGGTGGAAATGATTGAGACGGCCAATATCTTAAACAATGCCACTCAAAAATCATTGATACTACTTGACGAAGTCGGACGGGGGACATCCACTTTTGACGGTCTCTCCGTTGCCTGGGCGGTAGTTGAATATATAAATGAACTAATTAAGGCTCGTACGATATTTGCCACCCATTACCATGAATTGACCGGGATGGCTGAAATTTATACTGAGGTAGCTAATTATCAGGTTGCGGTAAAAAAATGGGAAGACAAAGTGATTTTTCTGCATAAAATAATTCCCGGCGGGTGTGATGATTCTTATGGCATCGAAGTAGCCAAATTAGCCGGACTGCCGGGTAAGCCGATAACGCGGGCGCGGCAAATTTTAAGACTATTGGAATCGGGGAAATTCACGCAAAGTGAACTTGGCAAGGGGATCTATAAAGAAAAAGTGCAGTCATCACTTTTTGACCAGCAACCCTCGATTGTCGAAGAAAAAATAAAAGAAGCTGATCTGGATAACTTAACCCCGATAGAAGCCCTTAAATTTTTGCATGAACTCCGAAAAGATATAAAATGAACCGATCACAAACAGATAAAACAAAAAAAAGATTTATCCGCCCCCTTCCGGTGCAGGTAGTTAATAAGATAGCGGCTGGTGAAGTTATCGAACGTCCATCGGCAGTGGTCAAGGAACTGGTTGAAAATGCTATTGATGCCGGAGCTACCCAGATTGATATAATCATCGAGAAATCAGGAGCCAAGCTGATTAAGATTGTTGATAATGGCTGCGGTATTCCCGAAGAACAATTAGAAATTGCCTTCTCACGCCATGCAACATCTAAAATTTCTGTTTTTGATGATCTCAATACTCTTTACACTTATGGTTTTCGCGGCG
>JBDRQG010000296.1:0-11272 GCA_043826475.1 bacterium | reverse complement strand
GCCCGGAGAATTTATGCCAAACGGATGCGCTATAAATATAAAGCCAAAGATCCCAAGTCCTGGCTGTGCCGCTTCCATACCCAGACGGCTGGATGTTCCTTAACGGCCCAGCAGCCTGAAAATAATATTATCCGCGTTGCTCTTCAGGCTTTAAGCGGCGTATTAGGCGGAACACAGTCACTGCACACCAATTCAATGGATGAAACTCTGGCTTTGCCATCAGAAAAAGCAGTGACTATTGCTCTTCGTACCCAGCAAATAATTGCTTATGAAACCGGGGTGGCCAATACACCTGATCCCTTAGCTGGTTCATATTTTATCGAAGCATTAACAGACAAGATGGAAGCGGAAGCAGAAAAATATTTTGAGGAAATAGAAAGCCGTGGCGGGGTTTTGCAGTGTATCGAAGATGGTTTTTTCCAGCAGGAAATTGCCCGGGCTGCTTACCGGCATCAATTGGAGCTGGAAAAGAAGGACCGGATTATTGTCGGAGTTAATGAATTTGTTATGGACGATGAAAAGATCGATATCCCTGTTCTCAAGATCGACCGAAATGCCGAACGGGATCAGGTTGCCTTTGTAAAGAAAATAAAAGCGGAACGTGACAATGGCGCGGTTCAGGCAACCCTTGCTAAACTCCGTGAAGCGGCAAAAACCAAACAAAATACTTTTGAAGCCCTCTATGAATGCTGTAAAGTGTATGCTTCAGTCGGGGAGATGTGCGATGTTCTCCGGGAAGAATGGGGCGAGTATGTGGAGACGGCCGCCGCCATGAAACCATGTTAAGTCAACTGGTGACATTTATTATGAATGAAGATTTGATTAAATATAGAGAAAAACATGACTGAACAAAAAATAAGAATCTTATTGGCCAAACCCGGACTGGACGGGCACGATCGCGGCATTAAAGTTATTGCCGCTGCCTTTCGTGATGCCGGGATGGAAGTAATCTACACCGGGCTTCGCCAGACGCCGGATATGATTGTCAATGCTGCTATCCAGGAAGATGTCGATGCCGTCGGCGTATCAATTTTATCCGGAGCGCATATGACCCTCTTTCCAGCAATTCTCGATGAAATGAAAGCCAAAGGTGCAGAGGATATAATTCTCTTCGGGGGCGGGATCATTCCCGATGACGATAAAGAGGAACTGGAGAAATTAGGAGTCGCCAAAGTATTTACTCCCGGCGCTTCCACTGAAGAGGCCATCAAATTTATTCGCCAGGCTGTAAAAGAGAAAAAAGAAAAAGATAAATTAGTTTAATTATAATAACAGAGGCACTGCCTCTTGCGGAGGTAAAATGAACAAGAATATTGATGCATGTCAGCAAGCTGTCAGGGATGAAGTAAAAGCTTTTGCGGAAAAGGAAATCTATCCGGTCTCTGCGGAACTTGATCAGATGCCCGAACCTCGGAAATTCCCAACAAAATTGTATAAGAAAATCGCACAAGCCGGATTTATCGGCTATGCAATGCCTAAGGAACTTGGTGGACAGGGAAGATCCCATCTTGAATATATTACTCTGGTCGAAGAACTCTGTTACCATGATGCCGGAATTGGCCTGCTCTGTGCGGTGGGAGAATTAGCCACCCATCCGATAATCCATTTTGGCTCTGATGAACAGAAAAAGAAGTTTGTCCCTAAATGCGCCAGTGGAGAAATAATTCCCGCCTTTGTTCTGACCGAACCGAATGCCGGTTCTGATGCTGCCAACCAGAGCACTGAAGCAGTTGAAACTGCCGATGGTTTTGTTCTCAATGGTGAAAAAATATTTATCATGCATGGCGATGCTGCTGATCTTGGTGTTGTATTTTGTAAAGTAAAGGATAAACCGAAACTATCGGCAATTATTGTCGAAGATACAAAACAGGCTGGATGGAAAGCTCGCACTCTCAAAAATAAAATGGGTATGCGCGCCGCTACTACCGGCGGAATTTTTCTGGAAAATGTAAAAGCTCCCAAAAAAAATCTACTCGGTGAATACGGCAAGGGTTTCCGCTATGCCATGACCACTCTTGACAGTGCCCGTATCGGTGTTGCTGCTCAGGGGGTTGGTGTTGCTCAGCGGGCATTGGATGAATCTGTTGCTTATGCCAAAAAGCGTATTGCTTTTGGTGCTCCTATTGCAAAACTGCAGGCTATCCAATGGATGATCGCTGATATGGCTGTTCGTGTTGAAGCCGCCCGTGCCTTGACATACAAAGCAGCCAAACTGCAGGATACCGGTGAACCTTTCAGTGTTGAGGCAGCTATGGCTAAGCTGTACGGTTCCGAGGCAGCTAATTTCTGTGTTGATAAAGCCATGCAGATTCATGCCGGTTACGGATATATTGGAGAGTTTTCGGTTATAGAAAAACTCTATCGCGACCAGCGCGTTCTGGAAATATATGAGGGTACTTCCGAAGTACAGCGACTGGTTATTGCCGGTAACATTATTGGCCGCTAATGAAATTTGGCGATTTTGAAATATATTCCTTCGTCGAGCATAAATTCAGACTCGACGGAGGATCTATGTTTGGGGTGATCCCCAAAATAATCTGGCAGAAATTAATTCCTGCCGATGAAAACAATATGATTCCAATGCACACCAATCTTTTTGTTCTAAAAGCTCATGGGAAAAATTTTATTTTCGATTGCGGCCTCGGTGAAGATCTTTCCGATTTTGAAAAGAAGATTTATAATGTCGAAGGCGAGTCGATGCTTTCCGAAGGTTTAAAAAGTCTGGGCATGACCGAGGATGACATTGATGTTGTGATTTTGTCACATCTTCATACCGATCATGTCGGAGGGGGAGTAAAAAAAGTTAATGGTAAACTGGTTCCCCGCTTTCCCAACGCAAAATATATTATTGATAAAGAAGAATGGCGGGACGCCACCCACCCTGATGAACGAACAGGGGCGGTTTATGTTGTCGAGCGTTATGATGCTCTGGAAAAATCAGGACAGATTGAATTTATTGATTCTGATGTTGAATTGTATCCTGGCATCGCTATTGACCACACCGGCGGACATACGGGCGGGCATTTTGCCATCAGGATGGAATCAGGCGGAAAAAAAGTCTGGTATTACGCCGATATTTTCAGCACTGCGGTTCACATGGCGGTTGCTTATGTTCCCGGGACAGATTTGTACCCGTTGCGTACTATGGAGGTTAAGAGGAAATTCCTCCCCCAAATAATTGAAGAACAAATAATCATGGCTTTTGATCATGATGTTAATATGCCGTTTGCAACGGTCGCACAGGACGGAAAAAAATTGAAGGTTACCCCGGTTGAATGAGTAGTAAAATTATAATTTATAAATAAGAGATATTTAATATCCCATGGCACATGAAGAGAAATTTAATCGTTTACAGGAGATGCGTAATCAATCCCGTTTAGGCGGAGGCGAGAAACGCATCGAAGCCCAGCATAAAAAAGGGAAGCTGACCGCAAGGGAGAGAATAGAACTTCTCGTTGATCCCAATTCCTTTGAAGAATTTGATCCTTTTGTAACACATCGCTCCTCTGATTTTGGTTTAGACAAGCAAAAAATTCTTGGCGATGGGGTAGTTACCGGATGCGGGAAAATTAACGGCCGTTTGGTTTATATATTCTCTCAGGATTTCACTGTCTTTGGCGGATCACTCTCTGAAGCTCATGCCGAGAAAATCTGCAAAATTATGGACATGGCTATGAAAGTGGGGGTTCCGGTTATCGGGTTGAATGATTCCGGCGGGGCTCGTATTCAGGAGGGGGTCGTTTCTCTGGGTGGCTATGCCGATATTTTCCTTCGCAATACTTTGGCTTCCGGGGTGGTTCCACAAATTTCCGCCATCCTCGGTCCCTGTGCCGGAGGGGCGGTTTACAGTCCGGCTATTACCGATTTTATCCTGATGGCTAAAGGGACATCCTATATGTTTGTTACTGGCCCCAATGTGGTAAAAACCGTCACTCATGAAATTGTCACTTCCGAGGATCTCGGCGGAGCCACGACTCATGCCACAATTTCTGGTGTAGCACATTTTGCCTGTGAAAACGAAGCCGATCTGATTACAAAATTAAAACGCCTTCTCAGTTATATGCCTCAGAACAATTGCGAAGATCCCCCCTATGAAGAGACCAGTGATCCTTTCGACAGGGAAGATGTTGAGTTAAACAAAATCGTTCCGGAAAATCCT
The DNA here is from genome assembly GCA_043826475.1 of bacterium. Classification (GTDB taxonomy): domain Bacteria; phylum Zixibacteria; class MSB-5A5; order GN15; family FEB-12; genus DAOWMZ01. The sequence goes on along the minus strand of JBDRQG010000296.1, from coordinate 7,113 downwards.
AACCAGCCCTATGATATCAAAGAAGTGATCAAGCATGTTGCAGATCAGGGGACATTTTTTGAAGTCCACGAAGAGTATGCCCAGAATATAGTTGTTGGATTTGCCCGTTTAGGGGGAAGATCAATCGGGATCATTGCCAACCAACCAGCCATATTAGCCGGCGTTCTTGATATCAATTCATCCAAAAAGGGTGCCCGGTTTATCCGTTTCTGCGATGCTTTTAATATTCCGCTTCTGACCTTTGAAGATGTCCCCGGTTTTCTCCCCGGGACCGATCAGGAGCATGGCGGAATCATTAAAGAAGGGGCCAAACTACTATATGCTTATTGTGAAGCGACTGTTCCCAAGATTACGGTGATAACTCGTAAAGCTTATGGTGGAGCTTATGATGTCATGAACAGCAAGCATGTCCGCGGGGATATGAACTATGCCTGGCCGACAGCTGAAATTGCGGTGATGGGTTCCGATGGAGCCGTCGAAATTATTTTCCATAATGATATAGATAATGCTGATGATCCAGTAGCAGAGAAGAAAAAACTAACCGATGATTACCGAAAAAAATTCGCGAACCCTTACAAAGCGGCTGCACGGGGATATGTTGACGATGTAATCGAACCAAAAACTACCCGTAGCAGATTGATAAGAGCTTTTGAGATGCTGGAAACAAAAAAAGATTCCAACCCGGCTAAAAAGCATGGCAATATTCCTCTGTAGGTTTTTGAAAAATGAAAAAGAAAATTAAAAAGATATTGGTAGCTAACAGGGGTGAGATTGCGGTTCGGGTAATGCGTGCCTGCCGTGATTTGGATATTACATCAGTAGCCGTATATTCCGAGTGCGATCAGACTGCCTACCATGTCCGCATGGCTGATGAAGCCTATCTGATAGGACCATCCCCTTCCAATGAAAGTTATCTGGTTCACGATAAACTCATCGAAGCGGCCAAAAAAAGCGGCGCCGATGCGATCCATCCGGGCTATGGTTTTGTAGCCGAGAATGCCGAGTTTGCCCAAAGATGTGTCGATGAAGGAATTATTTTTATCGGTCCCAAACCTGAGACTATAAAACTGTTGGGGGATAAGCTTCAGGCCCGTGCCATGGCTATCAAAGCCGGACTTCCAATTACACCGGGAACAGAACTTGATAATATTGATTTGAAAACTGCATTAAAAAGAGCCAAAGAGATTGGCTACCCAATTCTCGTCAAAGCAGCCGCCGGTGGTGGCGGTAAAGGGATGCGTGTTGTTGAAAAACCGGGTGCTCTTGAAGAGGCTCTGGGAACGGCCAGTCGTGAAGCAAAGTCTGCTTTTGGTGATGGCCGCGTTTATATGGAAAAATATCTGACTAAACCCCGCCACATTGAAATTCAAATTCTCTGCGATCAACATGGTAACGCAATTCACCTTTGCGAAAGAGAATGTTCCATCCAAAGACGCCACCAGAAAGTGATCGAAGAATCCCCATCGCCGGTAATGACTCCCGACCTTCGTGAGAAGATGGGAAAGGCGGCTGTTAAAATTGCCAAGGAATCAGGATATGTTGGAGCCGGAACGGTTGAGTTTTTAGTTGATGAGGATATGTCATTTTATTTCCTCGAAGTAAATACCCGTCTGCAGGTGGAACATCCGGTAACGGAGATGGTCACCGGAACGGATCTGGTCAAAGAACAAATTTATATTGCTGAAGGCCACAAGCTTCGTCTGTCTCAAAAAGATATCAAATTAAACGGTCATGCAATTGAGTGCCGTATCTACGCTGAAAATCCTGAAGAGGGTTTTATGCCCAGTACAGGACTATTGAAAAATTATCGTATGCCTTCCGGCCCGGGAGTGCGGGTTGATTCTGGCGTGGTAATCTTCAATGAAATCCCCATTTATTATGATCCGATGATTGCCAAGATGATTGTCTGGGGACAGGACAGAAACGAAGCTATCGCCCGAACCCGAAGAGCACTCGAAGAATATCGTATTTCCGGTGTCAAAACGACAATCGGATTCCATCGGGTAATTATGGATAATAAAAAGTTTATTGCCGGTAATATTTCAACAAAGTTTTTGCAGGAAGAATATCCTGACAACAATTACACTATATTAGATGATAACATGAAAGAGAAAGCGGCCATCGCTGCAGCTCTTCAAATTTTTGTCAAAGAGAGTAAAATTATTTTCAATTCTTCAGATAAGCATCACCAGTCCAACTGGACCGCAGTTCATAGAAAAAAGAATCTCGAACCGTTTAGGGGAAACCGCTGATGAGAAGATATATGGTCAATGTCGGTGGTAAGGATTTTGATATTGAAATTGAATACCGGTCTGAAAAATACTTTCTCAAATGCAACGGTAAGGAAATGGATATTACCGCCAATATTTTAGGCGAGAGTCGGGCTTTGATTCTAATCAATGGCGAGTCAAACGAAGTTGATGTCCGCTCCAACAGCTATAATACTGACAAAACGGTCTTTATGAAAGGGATGGAAATTCCGATCTCAATTGAAGATTACAATCTGGCTCAATTACGTAAAAGAGCAGGAATGACATTAAAAGCTTCGGTCGATAAAATATTAAAAGTGGCGATGCCCGGCTTGGTTTTGGATGTAAAAGTAAAAGTTGGCGACAAAGTAAAGAAGGGACAACCCCTTTTGATTCTTGAAGCGATGAAAATGGAAAACATTATCAAGGCTCATGGAGAGGGAACTGTAAAAGCGATTTTTATTAAAAGCGGGGGTTCGGTGGAAAAGGGTGATAAACTGCTGGAGTTTGAATAAGTGAGCGACTCTCCTAAAAAAACAACTTCGGGTATAGAGATACCGATAACAGTCAAGCCTGATGATCTGAAATTGGGTTCTGATTTTCCAAAGAGTGCTGGCGAGTACCCTTATACCAGAGGAGTATATCCCGACATGTACCGGGGGCGATTCTGGACCATGCGCCAGTATGCCGGATTTGGAACCGCCAAAGAGACTAATAAAAGATTTAAATACCTTTTGGAAAAAGGGCAGACCGGACTTTCAGTTGCTTTTGATCTGGCCACCCAGATAGGTTATGATTCCGATCATAAAATGGCAGCCGGGGAAGTCGGCCGGACCGGGGTTGCTATTGATTCTCTTAAGGATATGGAAACACTTTTTGAGGGCATCCCCCTGGACAAAGTCTCGACATCGATGACCATCAATTCCACTGCGGTAATTTTACTGGCTATGTATATAGCGGTCGGGAAGAAACAGGGAGTATCCGAAGATAAACTTATGGGGACAGTGCAGAATGATGTTCTAAAAGAGTTCATCGCCCGCGGGACTTATATTTTACCACCAGTTCCTTCGATGAAAATAATCACTGATATTTTTGAATATGCTCAAAAGCATCTCCCCAAATATAATACTATCTCGATCTCTGGTTATCATATCCGCGAAGCCGGTGCCACGGCAGTGCAGGAAGTTGCTTTTACTCTGTCAAATGCTGTTGCCTATGTCAAAGCGGCTCTTGATGTCGGCCTTGATATCGATCAGTTTGCTCCAAGGCTTTCATTTTTCTTTGCTGCTCACAATGATCTATTCGAAGAAGTAGCTAAATTTCGAGTTGCCCGTAAAATATGGGCAAAAATCGTTAAAGAAAAATTCTCAGCTAAAGATGAAAAATCAATGCTGCTCCGTTTTCATACCCAAACCGGCGGATCGACTCTGACCGCCCAGCAGCCGGAAAATAATATTGTCCGAACAGCTATGCAGGCATTGGCTGCTGTACTTGGCGGCACGCAGTCGTTGCATACCAATTCATTCGATGAGGCTCTTGGGTTGCCGACTGAAAAATCAGCCGAAATTGCTCTGCGGACACAGCAATTGCTTGCCTATGAATCAGGTACGGCCAATACAGTCGATCCCCTGGCCGGGTCATATTATGTTGAATATCTTACTTCGCAGCTCGAAGAAAAAATACTATCCCTGATGGATAAAATCGAAGATATGGGGGGATCGATCCCCTGCATAGAAAACGGTTATTTCCGCGATGAAATCGCCCGGTCGGCCTATGAGCACCAGAAGAGAATAGAATCCAATGAGACAATTGTCGTGGGCATCAATAAGTATGAATCGGAAAATATTAAGATTCCGGAAATACTTAAAGTTGACCCGGCACTTGAAAATGAACAAATTATATCAGTAAAAAAATTACGAGAGTCTCGTAATAATAATGAAGTTGAAAATAATTTACGGTGTATAAAAGAAGCAGCCGAGAAAAATGAAAATATAGTTCCACTAATTATCGAGGCCGTGGAAAATTATGCAACCGTAGGCGAAATTTCAGATGTCTTCCGGGATGTCTGGGGAGAATACCATGAGTGATAGTATCACAACTAAAAGTAGAATAATAGCCATTTTTGTAATATTCATATTCATTGCCATTACTGGTTGTTCTTCTGATAAAACTAAAGTGGCTGATGTTAAGACCGATCTTGATACCAATTATTATAGCCATTTAAAGCCAGAAGAACAGGAAATAGCCAATACTCTGAACGAAGCTCTGCAGCGCCTGAAGTATAATGATAAATCCGGTCTTTATGAATTGGAGTTCAGTTACTACACCGATGAACACACCTACGATGATTATATCAAACGGGGAGAAATTCAATATGCCCAGATGGACAGTATCAATCATCTGGAAGTCTATGATTTTACATATTACGATGACGACTCGGCTGATGTAAACATAGCTTATGTTTTTAACAGCGCTGCCGGTGGTTTTACAACCTTAAAAGATATGTTTAGATTATTCAAAAGCCATGATCGTTGGGTGAAGCCGACGGTCACTACGCTTCAGTTGCAGTTGGAATATGACTATAAAATTCAGAAAGCCATAGAAGCAGCTGAAGAAGAAAATAAATAATAACAGCATGAACAGGGAACTAATTTCGCATACAGGCATTGCTGTTCGTGATCTTGATGAGAGTATTGCCAGGTATTCTCTTCTTACAGGCGACAAAAACCCATTGATCACCGACGTACCTGATCAAAAAGTAAGAGTTGCCATATTCTCGTCAAATAATAATATTAATCATCCTGGCGGTAGAATTGAACTATTAGCCCCCACCTCCCCGGACAGCCCGATAGCCAAATTTTTAGAAAAAAGAGGCGAAGGGCTGCACCATATTTGTATTTACGTGGATGATATAAAGATCAAATTAGCAGAACTGAAAAAGAGTGGTACGAGATTAATAGATGAAACGCCTCGAATAGGGGCTGAAGGTAACCTGATTGCTTTTGTGCATCCATCGGGAGCAAACGGAGTATTAATAGAACTCGAAGAAAGAACTTAACTGCTCTGTGAATTTTTATGATTTTAATTATCTTCTGCTAAAAACCATTCATGCACTTTTTGATAACCGCCATTCGATCTCTCAGAAATGTCTTGCGGTCATTTACTGGTCTGTAAACAAAACTTCGCCCTTCTTTTTCCTTAAATAGAAAACCTTTTTTTTCAAGGCGGCTCAGAACTGTCATAACCGTGGTATAGGCCCGGTCGGAACTGCTCCCAAGATAGAAAAGAGCCTTTTTTACTGTTAACTCTTTTTTCTCCCAGGCTAATTCCATGAGTTCGGCTTCGGTAGGTCCCAGGAAAACAGAAAGTCCGGAGCTGTAAGGATCAAAATAAAACGGCAGTTTCTTTTTATTTGATGTGTTTTTCATGCTTATCCCGGAAAACCATGGAAACCCCAAGAGCAATCAACGCCAGTGGAACAAAATAATCCCAGACATCTCCCGGAAGATAACCAAGATGATCAAAGAGCATCAAAACCCCGATCAAGATTATTAATAATCCTATAAACATATAACCTCCTATTGTATCTTCATATTTATAAGTCTGATTCTCTGTTGGAAAGTTAAAAATACAGTTATTAATTATTCTGCCAATAAAAAAACCCGACTGTTGCCAATCGGGCTTATAATTATTTTCGATAAATTTTAATAATTTATCAACTCCAGCTATATTCATAAGCCGGGGTGGTAGTAAGACGCAGACCAACCGTATCGGTCCCATCAACAACCGTCTGTACCTGATAAATAATAAATCTTACACCGCCGCTTAACCAGCCGCCAGTGACTGGTTTTTTGGGATGATACATAATCCAGTTGCCGCTGGTACGGAATGACCAGGTTCCGGCTGGGGTATTGGTAGGATTAACCGGATCGTTTACACCCTTGTAGTTGGAAGGAATGTTGGATAACTGGTCAAACGGATTTACGATTCCAATGGAATTACCGTTAACATACTGCTTTGAGCAATAGATCGTCAATGCTGATTCCAATGACCCTACCATTTGTTCAACAGATGCTTTTTCTGCCTCATCACGTACTTCCAGAAATTTAGGTATCCCTACCCCTGCCAAAATACCCATAATTACAATGACAATGACAAGCTCAATCAGCGTAAAACCTTTTTGGTTATTGTGTGCCTTACACATTGGATTTCCTCCGATAAATATTTAATATATTATTTTCTTATAGATAATTATCGACAGGGATTAAAATTGATTAACAAAACAATGATTTTAATAATTGAATAAATTAAATTCAGATATGAAACAGGGCTATAATTTATCACAAATAAATTTTATAACCGCTTGAGACTATTGACGATAAGGTGGGCGACCTCTTCCAGCATCAGCCGGTCATCATCGGTGAAATTATCCGGCTTGTTGGAATCAATATCAATTTCCCCCAGGCATATTTCAACATCCATCAAAGGAACAACAATCTCTGATCTAGTCGTAATGGAACAAGCTAAAAACCTGGGATCATCATTAACATCATCGACTATAATGCTCTTTTTCTGCGATGCTGCCGCTCCGCATATACCCTGGTTGAGTTCAATTTTTTTGTGAGGAGTTTCAGGTCCGATATAGGGCCCAATTTCGAGAATATTATCTTTTAGCAGATAAAATCCGGTCCAGTTATAATCAGGCGAGAAGCTGTCAATTAATTCAACCGCTTTTTGAAGAATTTCAGTTTTACTTTTTAAACCTTCAATTGAAGATTTAATTTTCACAATAAGATCCTGATGTTTTTTGCTTATCATAGATTGTCTCGTATTGCCTTTAGGTTTTCCATAGGCACTTCTGGCG
>JBDRQG010000295.1:0-4852 GCA_043826475.1 bacterium | reverse complement strand
TTTGCCATGTTGTATATTATAGTCAGAAGAGATTTATTTGATCTACCAGTTCAGATGGAGTTGTTTTTGTATTCATTTATTTTCGATGTAATACTATTTAAAATCGGATTAGGAATTACTATTATATCTGGAATATTTATTGGAGCAAGATCTACAAGTAAAGCTCAGCGATTAGAGTTCCCTCTCTTTTTCCTATTCACTCATGTAAAGATAGAGCAATATAAATCATATATCATCTCTCTAATAGTCATATTATTGTTTGAAATTATTGTATTAATATTAAAATTCATTGAATAGCACATGATATTAATTAAACGGGGGGTACCACACAGCTTGCTGTGTGTCCTTTCGATTGACAGATCCCTCAGCAAGCTGAGGGGCACCCGTAGGCAACCGGTTGAGAATATAGATTGTTATTGGTAGTGAAATAATCAGATGAAACCAAAATATGAACTGATGGCTCCGGCGGGAAATTTCCCGATGCTCTCTGCCGCACTAAAGGCCGGGGCAGATGCTGTTTATTTTGGTTTAAACGACTATTCCATGCGGGCATCCTCGAAAAATTTTACTCTCGCTGATTTGGGTGAAATGAGAGAGCTCTGTGATTCCTCGCCAAGGAAAGCGAAGATGTATCTAACCCTGAACACTATTATCTATGACGATGAGATAGAGCAAATAGAGAATATCATTGAACAAATAAAAGGCAAAGTGGATGCGGTTATTTGCTGGGATCATGCGGTTATGTTATTGTGTAAGAAACACAAAATACCATTTTACATTTCGACGCAAGCCTCTGTCGCCAACACAAAAGCGGCCGAATATTATAAACAACTGGGAGCGCAGAGGGTGGTGCTGGCTCGTGAACTAAACTTGGAGCAAATTAGAAAGATATCTCAAATCATTGATGTTGAATGTTTCATTCATGGAGCGATGTGTGTCGCCATTTCAGGGCGGTGTTTCATGTCGCAGTTTACCTATGACAGATCGGCCAATCGGGGGGAATGTAATCAAAATTGCCGTCGAAGCTATACGGTGACCGATGATTCCGGCCATGAATTAGAAGTAGAAAATTCGCGTATCATGTCGGCCAAAGATTTATGTGCTCTGCCTTTTATTGAAAAGATGAAAGAGGCGGGCGTGATGAGTTTCAAGATCGAGGGGCGGGGTCGTGATGCAAGGTATGTTGATGTAGTCACTTCTGTCTACCGGAAGGCGCTTGACAGTACCATGACTCCTGGCGAGGTCAAGGCTGGAATAAAAGAACTCGAAAAAGTATTTAACAGGCAGTTTTCTTCGGGATTCTATCTCGGCAAGCCGACCAATCATGATTTCTCTTTGACAGAGAATAACTCAGCTACAGAGGTGAAGCACAACCTGGGGAAAGTCATAAATTATTATGCCAAAAATCAGGTGGCCAGTATTCAGCTTATGGCTGATCTGTCTGTAGGCGATCAAATAGTTATCATCGGTAACAAGACTGGAATTAAAATGATAACAGTCTCCTCAATGGAAATTGAAAATGAAGTAATTGATAAGGCACAAAAAGGGGATATGGTCGGCATCAAGATTCCCGGTATCCGTAAGAATGATGCTGTCTACAAAATTGTTTCCAGAACATAAGTTTACAATGGTGAATCAAACATATTTTTAGATTATCCAGGTGTATATAATACTTTTATAGATAACATTGACATTAATAGAGGTGAATTATGATAAAAAATAATATTATTGATACCCTTATGAACCGCAAATCTATTCGAGAATACACAAAGCAAAAACCCACTGAGGAAGAGATAGAGACATTGGCAAGAGCAGCGCAACAAGCGCCGTTTGCGGGGCAAATGTGCAGTTTGCTATTGAAAAGGGGACCGGCAAAAACGACTCTTAATGCTCCACTTCTATTTACGATCTGTTTTGATATGCACAAATTAGAAAAAATAATGCTGAAACGTGGCTGGTCGACCGGATCGTGTGATTTGTCACTTCTTCTATTTGGCTTACAGGATGCTGTTCTGATGTCAGAGAATCTGGTCATTGCTGCGGAGAGTCTGGGGATGGGAAGTTGTTTTATCGGCAGTGCTCCTTATCAGGCAAAAAAAATCATTAAGGAGTATAACCTTCCCAAACGAGTCTTCCCGATCGTTCAACTAACAGTTGGCTTCCCGGCAGAAGATCCGCCAACTCGTCCCCGCTATCCTTTGGATTATTTTCTATTTGAGGATAAATATCCTGACATGACCGATGAAATGATTGATAGAGCGATGAAGATTATGGATGACGGTTATCTGGCTCAGGATTATTATATCAATGCAAATTTTATGGTTCCCTTAGAGAATAACAGAGAAGAGACGTTCACCTTTGACAATTATAGCTGGACCGAACATATGGGTCGTAAATGGGGGCAATGGACACCTTCTCCAAAAGACCTCCTGGAAGAGCTCAAAGCCTGTGGTTTTGACTTAAATAGCAGTACAAATGGGGATAAATAATTTGCAATATTCACCTTGAAGATCTGATTATTAATTTGTTGTTTTAATTTTTTAAGTGTTTTGGTATACGATACCATGTACCTTTTTTTTTATGAACTTTGTGTTGTGTAATGATATAATTTAATTCATCTGGGTTTTGGTTGAATTCTTTCTCACTTATTTGCTTTGCATTTTTATCTTTATTAATTTTTTCTAATAAATCTTGTATAAATTCGCTATTGTTATCATTATTGCTACTCTTTTTTAAAGAAGATCGCCAACCTTTTATCATATATTTATCCCAAATACGTGTTATTAAAAATGTTGTATCATCAGGAGGGCAAGGAGCAAAAACATTAACTCCTTTTTCTTTCTCTGATTCAGGAAATTTACTATAATATTGATTGATACATGATAACTCTTTTTTTAAATCTAATCCCCATATAAAAGTCTGATCATCTCTCATAAATAGTGGTACTATCTTCCTATGAAGTTTATCACTTGATGAGAAAACCATGCAAAAAGGTAAATAATACAAATAAGCAATATCAATTATATTTGTTAATCGATCAGAGATTAAATCTGCCGCTCTTGCTAAATAAAAAAATAAATCAATACTATATACAAATCTAAAATAAGGTGCAAAATGAACTAAAGTCGGTGATCCTTCTTCTTCCCATCTATTTAATATTTTTGATTGATAATCAGGATTTACATTTAACAAAGATAATCCATGCGATAATGCACTCTTTCTATTTTCACCATCAATAAAATTATCAACATAAGACTTTACAATTTTTAGATCATTTGGCTTATTTGATCCATACCAACCAAGAAACTTTAGTTTCTGATCAGTAGGAGAAATTTGAGTTAAATTATCACGCCAATTTTTTGCTTGGTCTCTTTCGAGGGCAACAAATTCATGTTTTTCCCATCTATTTAAAGCAATTTCCTCTGGAGATATTTCAAAAACTGCACCTCTTTTTCCATCTTCGTTTGTATCTCTTCCACCGGAAATAATAGGCCTTCCCGTTAGCATATCAATTAATGAATGCCCTTTTAATTCACCCTCCATTAGCGTTCTATGAAATGTATTGATGTGACTATCATCAGGTGTTTTTAGAGCTAAATTCCCAACAATATCTTCAGGAGTTCTACCTTTTATTATTTCTCTCTTAAGATCAGCAAGCGTTTCAATTAAAAAAATTGGCGTTAAATTTGTAGTAAAAAAAGTCTCTAACCAAAATGACTCATCAATATTAAGACTGTGTAATAGTGACTTATCGAAAATAATGTTAGGTCCCATAAATTCACCACAAAATTCTCAAACCTTCACAATTGTTCTATATCTATTTCTGCGGTTTTCGAACATCTTGCTGCCAAATTCCTTGCTGCGCCATTCCTGATAGGATGAGAAATTCCCCTCGTACCAGCGGATATTTCGTTCTCCTTCGAAAACCAGCAAATGCGTACAGATCCGGTCGAGGAAAAAACGATCGTGGCTGATTACCATCACGCAACCTGAGAAATCAAGGATTGCCTCTTCAAGCATACGCAAGGTATTAACGTCAAGGTCATTGGTCGGCTCATCCAAAAGGAGAACGTTTCCACCAACTTTTAATACCTTAGCCAGATGGCAGCGGTTACGCTCACCACCGGATAATTCGGTCGCTTTTTTCTGCTGAGAAGAGCCTTTGAATCCAAAAAGAGAGAGGTATTGTCTTATGGGGATAGTCCGGTTTCCGATGGGAATTTCAGCGACTCCCTCGCCTACTTCATCAATCAGGCTTAGCTCTCCATCAAGGGTTTGTCGTTCCTGATCGACAAAAGCCAACTGCACTGTTGAACCCTTAATAACTTTACCGGCTTTAGGTTTAAGCTTATCGGTTATCAAATTAAAAACGGTAGATTTACCGGTCACGTTGGGGCCAACCAGACCAACCACCCCTGATCGGGGAACAGCAAAAGTAAGATTTTCAAAAAGATTGACATCATCAAAACCCATTTTGACATCATTGAATTCAATCACCTGCTGGCCAAGATCCGGACCGGGGGCAATTTGAATAACAATGCCGGTTGATGTTGATGAGGCTTTTTCACGAGCCACTAATTGTTCGTACTCTCTGATACGGGATCGGGCCATCTCATTACGATCGCCGCGGCTCATCTTTATCCAGTTTAATTCTCTCTGCAAAACTTTGGAACGGGGAGAGTCCTTTTTCTCAGCATCAACCAACTCAGCCAATTTTTGCTCCAGCCATGAAGTGTAATTACCTTCCCAGGGAATACCGTGGCCACCCTCCAACTCAAGAATCCATTTCGTAACGTTATCCAGAAAATATCTGTCATGCGTTACAATAATAACTGTCCCGGGGTATTCACGG